>NZ_QAOZ01000007.1:0-269235 GCF_003050885.1 Rhodococcus sp. OK611 | reverse complement strand
ACGCCCGGCCCCATTCCGAACCCGGAAGCTAAGCCCTCCAGCGCCGATGGTACTGCACTCGACAGGGTGTGGGAGAGTAGGACACCGCCGAACATAAATTGCGAATGCCTCGCATCACAGACTCGAAAGAGACTGCGATGCGAGGCATTTCGCATATCTGGGGCACGAACAAATGCACCCGGCACACCACCGCGGCCCGGCCGAGTGTGCACCTACCAACACCTCTACTCGGGCGATGCCCCAACAACTGCACACTCGACGTCAGCTGGTGGTGGGATCGGCGAAGTCGACCTGCTCGTAGTGCTCGACGGTCGGGAAGGGGTCGTAGAAGTCGTGCAGCAGCGAGCGCCACTGCGCGTACTGCGGCGACTTCCTGAAGCCCTCGACGTGGTCTTCCAGGCTGTCCCACTCGACCAGCAGCAGGTACGTGCCGGGACGTTCCAGGCAGCGTGAGAGCGACAGCGTGCGGAACCCGGCCATGCTGGCGATGATCTGCTCGGCCCGACCGAAGGCGGCCTCGAATTCGGCGCTGCGACCGGACTTCACCTGCAGGAGGGCATGTTCGAGGATCACCACCGCATCCTCGCAGGTGCGTGGCTAGTCGTCGTAGAGACTTCCGAATTCGTGTGCTTCGACGAGACTCTTGGGTGCGGTCAGGCACCAGGCCTCGGTGACCAGTTCCAGCAGCTCGTCGGGTTCGATCTTCGCCAGCTGCACCACGACCCACCCGAACTGGTTGGTGGTGAACTGGACCTCGAAGACGTCGGGGCGCTCGGACACCAGCGCGATCTGCTCGTCGAGCGTCGTCTTGAGCCCCACCGTCTCCGTCTTCTCCCAGACATAGCCGAAGCCCTTGCCGTTGACCTTGAGCGAAACCCAGCTGCCGCCGCCCCCGCCGCTCTGCTCGGTCTCGGGCAGCGTGTCCAGCATTGTCAGGAACTCGTCGACAGTCACACCCATGCCCCACATGTACCAGAGCCCGCCGACAGTCGAGCGCGGGCGGGGGAGCCTCGCTACGGCGCTTGGCGGGCGGGGGTGGCCAGGCAGGTGGCGACATTGCGCCCGCGGAGGATCACGGAGTCGCCGAGCTCCCAGTGCCGGGACTCGTCGGTCCCGGCCCTCTGGACGGCGCGATCGGAGGCGACGAGCGCGCCGTCGATCGTCTTGGCCAGCTCGGACAGCCGGGCCGCCTCGTTCACCGGATCCCCGATGACCGTGTACTCGAAACGCTTGCGGGCGCCGATGTTTCCCGCGACGGCGGTGCCAGCCGCGACGCCGATCGCGGCGCTGCAGTCCGGCACCTCGACGATGAGCCGGGACCGGATCGCGCGGGCGGCGGCGAGCGCGCTGCCCGCGGGGTCCTGGATCTCGACGGGCGCCCCGAAGATCGCGAGCGCGGCGTCGCCCTCGAACTTGTTGATCAGGCCCCCGTGCCGGTCCACCTCGTCGACCACGACATCGAAGAAGCGGTTGAGCAGGTCGACGACCTCCTTCGGCGGCCGGGATGCCGCGAGCTCGGTGGAGCCGACCAGGTCGATGAAGAACACCGCGATCTCGCGCTCCTCGCCGCCGAGCTCCGGATTGCGCTTGATGGCAGCCTCGGCCACCTCGTGTCCCACGTGCCTGCCGAAGAGCTCCTGGATCCGCTCGCGTTCGCGCAGGCCCTCCGCCATCCGGTTGAAGCCGCTCTGCAGCTCGCCGAGCTCGGTGCCGTCGTAGACCACCACCTGCGTGTCGAGCTCGCCGTGTTCGACCCGCACCATGGCGGCCCGGACCGCGCGGATGGGCGCGACTGTGGCGCCCACCCCGAGCAGGGTCAGCGCCAGCCCGAAGATCAGGGTGATGGCGCCGAGCGCGAGGATGGAGACCGCCAGCTTGTGCACGTCAACGTGCTCCGGGCGGATGAAGCTGAAGACCGCGATCAGCATCAGGCCGGCCACCGGCACCCCGGTGCCCAGGGTCCAGGCCAGCAGGTTGCGGCCGGTCACGCCCGCGATGCGCACCCGGCGCGGGTCGCCCGCCTCGAGGGCCCGCGCCGCCGCGGGCCGCAGCGAGAACTCGCTGAGCAGATAGCTGAATGCACAGACCGTGACCCCGCCCATGACGATGGTGAAGGCGACCTTGGGGATGGAGTCCGGTTCGATGAGCCCGTAGCTGAGCGTGAAGAGGACGAGACCGATGGACCAGAGCAGGGCCTGCATCCGGGTCAGGCGCCACGGCATCGCGAGCGCCGCCGCGGCCTCCTCCCGGGTCGGTTCCCGGTCCTCGATGGCCCACCGCAGGTCCCTCGTCGCGCGGAGGGTGCCCCACAGCACCCCGACCGCGACGGCCAGGGTGATGTAGACCGGCCCGATCACCGCGTTGACGACCAGGTAGTCGAGGTCGTAGAGGCTCGGGCCGGGCACGACCACGGTGATCAGGGCGCCGACCACGAGCGCACCGATCAGGTTGGACAGCACCAGGCTTGCGGTCAGCAGCACCTGGACGCGGATCCTGCGATGGCGCGCGCTCTCGTCCGGGGCGCCGAGCAGCCGCGAGCCCAGCGGCGCGATCGAGCGGAACGGGAGCGGCATGGTCGCTCCAGCGTAATGGGTTGACCACCCGGTGACCCGGCGTGGCGTGGCGGGTCACCGGCGCGCACCGATGGGTGCTCTAGGGTGTTCCGAGTGCGCCTCGTGATTGCCAGCTGCCATGTCGACTACGTCGGACGACTCACTGCACACCTGCCGAAGGCGCGCAGGCTCCTGCTGGTCAAATCCGACGGTTCGGTGAGCATCCATGCGGACGACCGTGCGTACAAGCCGCTGAACTGGATGAGCCCGCCGTGCTGGCTCGTCGAGAACGACGGCGAGGAGGGCACCCAGCTGTGGGTCGTGACCAACAAGGCCGGCGAGGAGCTGCGGATCACGATCCACGAGGTCGAGCACGACTCCTCGCACGAACTCGGCGTCGACCCGGGCCTGATCAAGGACGGGGTCGAGGCGCACCTGCAGGAACTGCTGGCCGAGCACGTTGAGACCCTCGGCCCCGGCTACACCCTGGTGCGGCGTGAGTACATGACGGCGATCGGCCCGGTGGACCTACTCGTGCGGGACGCGGACGGTGCGTCGGTCGCCGTGGAGATCAAGCGCCGCGGCGAGATCGACGGCGTCGAACAGCTGACCCGCTACCTGGAACTGATGAACCGCGATCCGCTGCTCGCACCCGTGACCGGGGTGTTCGCCGCGCAGCAGATCAAGCCCCAGGCGCGGACCCTCGCCGAGGATCGCGGGATCCGCTGCCTGACACTCGATTACGACAAACTGCGGGGGACCGAGAGCACCGAGTTCCGGCTGTTCTGATCGAAACCTAGGCTGTAGTCATGCCCAGACGGAATCAGCGACACCGGACCGAGCGGCCGGCGCCGGCCGGCGGCAGGGAGTCGCGGATCGATTCGGGGCCTGCGGGATACGACGACGAGCGGTATCTGGTGCGCCCGGTGCCGGGGTCGCGCGCCACCAAGACCTATCGCTGCCCCGGCTGTGATCACGAGATCCGGCCCGGTGTCCCGCACCTGGTGGCCTGGCCTGCGGACGAACTCGGCGGGGCCGAGGAACGCAGGCACTGGCACACCGGGTGCTGGAACGGGCGCGGGTCGCGGGGGATCACCCGACGTTGGTCTTGACCGACTCCTCGGACTTCTCCGACTTCTCCGACTTCTCCGACGCCTCGGGTGCGTCGTCTACGTCGGTGTCCTCGTTCTCGGCCGGGGTGTTCCGTGCGGCGGAGTCGCCGACGCCGTCGAGCAGTTCGCCCTCGCGGTTGACGGAGGCGAGCATGGCGGGCACCGAATCGAGCTGTCCCCGAATTCCCAGGAGCTGAGCCAGGACCCGGCCGCGGAGCACGCGAAGCTCCTCGGCGAGCTCCTTCGCGTGGGCGATCCGCTTCTCGGCCTGCTCGGTCGCGGTCTGCAGTCGCCTTCGGGCCTCGTTGGTGGCGTCCGTGAGCCTGCGCTCGGCCTCGGCCTTGCTGGTGGCCTCGAGCTCGTTGACCGCGCTGACGACCTTGGTGCGGCGCTCGCTCATGGTGATCTCGAAGTCCTGCTGGACCTCGTTGCGTCGCGCCTCGGACTCGGTCTGGAGGTGAGCGACCTCGGACTGCGCCTTCTCGACGAGACGGGCGGCCTCGGTGCGCGCGGTCGCCATGGTCTGCGTGTGCTCGACCTCCATGGCGTTCCTGCGATCCTCGAGCTCGGCGAGCAGGCCCTCGTACTTGCCGCGCAGCGCGGCGCCGTCCTGCTCGGCGATGGACACCAACTCGGCGGCTTCGGACTGGGCCGTGGCCCGTACTTCCGAGGCCTCATCGGAGGCGAGGCGGAGCATCCGGGAGATGCGCTCGCTCATGCCCTCCGCGGTCGTCGGCGGAACGGACAGGCGGTCGACGTCCTTGCGCAGGTCGTCGATCTCGTCGCGGGCGTCCTCCAACTGCTGGGCGAGGTCCCGGGCTTGCGCCGCCGCCGCATCACGATCGGTCGCGGTGACCCGGAGTTCCGCGTCGAAGCGCTCGAAGTAGTTGCGTACCTCGTCGCGGTCGTAGCCCTTCCGCACGATGTTGAAGGGCAATTGGATCTCGTTGGGCATGGTCATAACTTACCGTCGCTCCGGTGGTGATGTGGTCTATGCGCTCGGGCGAACCACTGTGCTGAAAAGGGGGTGGCGCAGTATCAGTGTGCCGGGTCCGCGGCCGGCTCGACCAGCTCGACCAGCACGCCGCCCGCATCCTTGGGGTGCAGGAAGTTGATCCGCGAGTCCGCGGTGCCGCGGCGAGGGGCATCGTAGAGCAGCCGGACGCCGCCCGCGCGCAGGCGCTCGGAGATCGCGTCGAGGTCGCTGACCCGGTAGGCGAGCTGCTGCAGGCCGGGGCCGCTGCGGGCGATGAACTTGGCGATGGTCGAGTCGTCGTTGAGCGGGGCGAGCAGCTGGATCGCGGTGGCGCCTGCCGGGCTGCCGGGCACGGACAGCATGGCCTCGCGCACGCCCTGCTCCTCGTTGACCTCTTCGTGCGTGGACACGAGGCCGAGGTGCTCGCCGTACCAGGCGATGGCGGCGTCGAGATCGGGCACCGCGATGCCGACGTGGTCGATGGCCGTCACCAGGTCGGAAGCGAGTACGGACGCGGCGGCGTTGGGGGCGGAGTTCGTCATGTCGATGACGGTAGCGCTACCGTCTTTGTAGTTCTCTTTGGGATGTGACTTTTGGTCGCTGACCACCCGTGTTGATCGTTGGAGGAAGCCGTGAGCAGTTCAGTCATCGTCGCCGGAGCGCGGACCCCGGTTGGCCGTTTGCTCGGCTCGCTCAAGGATTTCTCGGGGTCAGATCTGGGTGGAATCGCGATCAAGGGTGCACTGGAGAAGGCGGGCGTGGCGCCCGAGGCCGTCGAGTACGTGATCATGGGCCAGGTGCTGACCGCGGGCGCCGGTCAGATGCCCGCACGCCAGGCGGCCGTCGCGGCGGGCATCCCGATGGATGTGCCCGCCCTGTCGATCAACAAGGTGTGTCTCTCGGGTGTCGACGCGATCGCGCTGGCCGACCAGCTGATCCGGGCAGGGGAGTTCGACGTCGTGGTCGCGGGCGGTCAGGAGTCCATGTCGCGGGCGCCGCACATGCTGGAGAAGAGCCGTGAGGGCTTCAAGTACGGCGATGTGACCCTGCGCGACCACATGGCCTACGACGGCCTGCACGACATCTTCACCGACCAGCCGATGGGCAACCTGACCGAGCAGCGCAACCAGGCCGACGACCAGCTGATCAGCCGTCAGGCGCAGGACGCCTTCGCGGCCGCGTCGCACCAGAACGCGGCGCGGGCCTGGAAGGACGGGCTCTTCGAGGCGGAGGTCGTGCCCGTGTCGATCCCGCAGCGCAGGGGCGAGCCGGTCGTGTTCGCCGAGGACGAGGGCATCCGCGCCGACACCACCGTCGAATCGCTGGGCACGCTGCGACCCGCGTTCAGCAAGGACGGCACCGTCACCGCGGGCTCGGCCTCGCAGATCTCCGACGGCGCCGCCGCGGTGGTGGTGATGAGCAAGGCCAAAGCGCAGGAGCTGGGCCTGAGCTGGATCGCCGAGATCGGCGCGCACGGTGTGGTGGCCGGCCCCGACTCGACGCTCCAGTCGCAGCCGGCGCGCGCGATCGCGAAGGCCTGCGAGCGTGAGGGCATCGACCCGAAGGATCTGGACCTGGTGGAGATCAACGAGGCGTTCGCCGCCGTCGGCATCGCCTCGACCAAGGAACTGGGACTCGACGAGTCGAAGGTCAACGTGAACGGTGGGGCGATCGCGATCGGGCATCCGCTGGGGATGTCGGGCGCGCGGATCGCGCTGCACCTGGCGCTCGAGCTGGGCCGTCGCGGCGGTGGCGTCGGTGCGGCCGCGCTGTGCGGCGGCGGCGGTCAGGGTGACGCCCTGATCATCCGGGTTCCCAAGCAGTAGCCGAGGGCGGCGCCGCGACGCCCCGTGGTCGAGGTGGACGGCCTCAACTACGGGGCGTCGTAGTGCGTCGGGCACAATGGGGCCCATGGCGAACATCTTCGATCTCAGCACGTGGGCCAAGCGCTTCCGTTTCGTGGCGGTCCTGGAGGCGATCACCTGGCTCGGCCTGCTGATCGGCATGGCCTTCAAGTACCTGCCCGCAGACGGCAACGAGATCGGCGTGAAGGTCTTCGGGCCGATCCACGGTGCGGTGTTCGTGCTGTACGTCCTGGTGGCCATCGTCACGGCGAAGAAGCTCTCGTGGTCGCTGGTCACCACGTTCTTGGCGCTGGTCGCGAGCGTCCCGCCGTTCGGCACGATCGTGTTCGAGGCATGCGCCGTGCGCACCGGCCGTCTCGCCGAGCTCTCGGCCGAGAGCGCCAAGGAACCGGCACCCGCGCTGAGCTGAGCCGTCGATCGTGACAAACTGAACATGTGACTCGACCCGGTTCCCGCCCACCCTCACGTCCATCGGCCGCGGCGGCCGCCGCCATGACCGGCGCGGTGGATCTGTCCGCCCTCAAGGAACGAGCGCAGGCCGCGCCCGCAGGCCCGCCGACCGCGAACGGCGTGAGTGCCGCGTCCGCGGCGGTCGTCGAGGTGACCGAGGCCAATTTCGAGGCCGAGGTGCTCGCCCGCTCGACCCAGGTTCCCGTCGTCGTCGAGCTGTACGCGGCATCGATGCCTGCCAGCGCGGTGTTCTCCCCGGCCCTGGACTCGCTCGCCGCGGCGGGCAACGGGTCGTGGGTGCTCGCCCGGGTGAACGTCGACAGCGATCCCCGGATCGCGCAGGCGTTCGGCGTGCAGGCGCTGCCCGCCGTCGTCGCGGTCGCGGCCGGACGTCCGCTTGCGGACTTCGACGGCGATGAGCCGCAACTCGGACAGTGGATCGACGCCGTGCTGCAGGCGACCGCGGGCAAGCTCTCCGGCCCGCCGCAGTCCGAGGGTGAGGGCGAGCAGGAGGAGCCCGAGGATCCGCGGTTAGTCGCGGCGGAGACCGCACTGAGCGAGGGTGACCTGGCAGGCGCCGAGGCCGCATATCAGGTGATCCTCGACGAGGAGCCCGCGAACGTGCAGGCGCTCGGTGCGATCCGGCAGGTCCGGTTCATCGCCCGCGTGCAGGACCTCGACCCCGACGCCGTCGCGCGGGCCGACGCCGAGCCCGCCGACGTGGCCGCCCAGCTCGACGCGGCCGACATGGAGCTCTACAGCCAGCAGCCCGAGGCGGCCTTCGCCCGTCTCATCGAGACGATCCGCCGCACCGCGGGCGACGACCGGAACTCCGCTCGGACCCGACTGCTCGAGCTGTTCGAGCTGTTCGACCCCGCCGATCCGATCGTCATCGCCGCTCGTCGCAAGCTCGCGTCCGCCCTCTACTAGGCACTCCGCGCCTGTGCGCGAGTCTCACCCCGATCAGGGTGAGACTCGCGCACAGACGGCCGAGCCGCTTCACCCGTATCGGTTCTCGCAGGCCTGTTCGCCGCCGAGGACTCCCGAGCGGAAGGCGTCCACCCGGGCGAACCCGCTCGGCACGGTGTTTCCGTTCACGTCGCTGGCCATCAGCCCGTCGTTCAGCAGCCCGGACACCGCCTCGTCGAGGTCGCCGGGGGACAGGGTCAGCCCACCCGCCTCGCCCACGGCGGTCGCCGCGGTCCACGCGCCGGACAGGCAGGCCGCCCGCACCGCGGTCTTGGCCTCGGTCAGCGACTTCTCGGCATGCGCCTGCGCGGCCAGCGTGAAGCGCGAGGCCACCAGGACATAGGCGCCGAAGTCGCCGCGCACGTCGGCGTCGAACTCGTCACCCGACTCCGGGTTCGGGGTGCCGCGCTCGACCAGCTCGGGCATCGAGACGCCGATCGTGTTCGTCGCCGGGCAGTAGGAGACCGGTTGCGTGGTCTCCGCGTCCGGACACCCGGTGTCCGCCCCCGCGAAGTCGACGGCCGGCTTCTGCGGCAGGTCGAACAGCGCCTGCAGCGAGTCCACCGTCAGCTGCACGGACTCCTCGGTGACCGGCATCTCGCCGGTGTCACTCTCGGTGGTGAACTGCTGGGGCAGCTCGGCCTGCCGCGACAGCACGTCGGTCTCGTCGATCTTCGTGCAGGACTTGGCGCCGTCCGTGAAGCCGATCTGGAACGCGGTGATCCGCTCGAATGCCGAGCCGTGCACCGATTCCGGGTCGTTCGGGTCGCTGTCGCGCACCGCGACCATCGCCGCCATCACCGAGTTGAGCCCGTCGGAGGTGTTGAGGGTGAAGTGCCGGGAGTCGCCCTGCGCGACGTGCCGCATGTAGGCCCCGGCGAAGCAGTCCGCCTGCTGCTCGAGCACCAGCGTCAGGTCGTCGTCGCCAGCGAGCCCCGAGCCGTACTGGACCGCGTGCCCGTACTCGTGGGCCATGACCATCACCACGGACATCGGGCCGAAGGTCTCGATGAGCGAGGGCAGCAGCACGGTGCGGTCCCAGCCGATGGAGCCGTCGCGCGTGCAGTAGCCGGCGTTGGCGAATCCGTGGGTGTTGTCGCCGCAGAACGTGGGGGCCTGCGCCCGATCCGCGTCCGGGTCCCAGGAGAGCAGGTCGGTGACGGGCCTGAAGTCGCCGCCGAACACCCGGGGGTACTCGGACTGCCAGAAGGCCGCGATGTCGTCCACGGCATTGGTGGCCAGCACGTCGGCCGCCGAGCCGTCCGCGCCGCGAACCGGGAGCTGGGCGTCGGGCACACCCTCGCGGGGGCCGCTGGGGCCGGAGGTCGCGGGCAGCCCCGCCACCGTGAAGGGATTGTCGTAGATCGACACGGCGCGTCCGTCGATCGCCCCGGAGCAGCCCGCGACGAGCGCGGCGAGGGTGACGAGCGAGGCGACCGCGAGCACGGATCGGTGGCGGCGCATCAGCCACGCTCCAGGCTCAGCCAGATGGCACCGTTCTTGGGCAGCGCGACCGACGCCGATGCGGGTCGCCCGTGCCAGGGCTGCAGGGTGGCGCTCACAGCTCCGAAGTTACCCATCCCGGCGCCGCGATAGGCGTCGGCATCGGTGTTGAGGATCTCGACCCACCGGCCGGGCTCGGGCAGGCCGACCCGGTATTCCGAGTGGGCCGAGCCGGAGAAGTTGAACAGGCACGCCACGATCGACCCGTCGGACCCGTACCGCAGGTAGCTGAGCACGTTGTTCTCGGTGTCGTTCGCGTCGATCCAGGAATAGCCGCCGGGGGAGTTGTCGAGCGTCCACAGCGCCGGGTGGCGTCGGTAGGTGGCGTTGAGATCGCGCACCAGCGCCAGGATCCCGCGGTGCAGCTCGCCGACGAATCCCTCGTCGAGCTGATGCCAGTCGAGCCCGCGCTCCTCCGACCACTCGGTGCGCTGGCCGTATTCCTGCCCCATGAACAGCAGCTGCTTGCCGGGGTGCGACCACATGTAGGCCAGCAGGGTGCGCAGACCGGCGGCCTTGGCGAAGTCGTCGCCCGGCATCCGGGTCCACAGCGTGCCCTTGCCGTGCACCACCTCGTCGTGGCTGATCGGCAGCAGGTAGCACTCGCTCCAGGCGTACATCAGCGAGAACGTGATCTCGTGGTGGTGGAAGCTGCGGTGCACCGGGTCCCGGCCGAGGTAGCCGAGGGTGTCGTGCATCCAGCCCATGTTCCACTTCATGCTGAAGCCGAGGCCGCCGACGTTGGTGGTGCGGGTGACGCCCGGCCACGCGGTGGACTCCTCCGCGATGGTGACCACGCCGCGGTGCTGCCGGTGCACGGTCGCGTTCATCTCCTGCAGGAACGCCACGGCCTCCAGGTTCTCCCGCCCACCGTGGATGTTCGGTGTCCAGCCGCCCTCGGGTCGCGAGTAGTCGAGGTAGAGCATCGAGGCGACCGCGTCCACGCGCAGCCCGTCGATGTGGAACTCCTCGATCCAGAACAGCGCGTTGGCGACGAGGAAATTGCGCACCTCCCGCCGCCCGAAGTCGAAGACGTAGGTGCCCCAGTCCAATTGCTCGCCACGGTGGGGATCGGCGTGCTCGTAGAGCGGGCCGCCGTCGAACCGGGCCAGCGCCCAGTCGTCCTTCGGGAAGTGCGCGGGCACCCAGTCGACGATCACACCGACGCCTGCGAGGTGCATCTGGTCGACGAAGGCCCGGAAGTCGTCAGGGGAGCCGAAGCGGGCGGTCGGGGCGTAGTAGGAGGTGACCTGGTAGCCCCAGGATCCGCCGTACGGGTGCTCGGCCACCGGGAGCAGTTCGACATGGGTGAAGCCCTGCTCGACGACATAGGCGGACAGCTGGTCGGCGAGTTCGAGATAGCTCAGGCCGGGCCGCCAGGACCCCAGGTGCACCTCGTACACGCTCATCGGGGCCAGGTTCGGGTCGGTGCGCGCGCGGACGGCCATCCATTCGGCGTCGGCCCACCGGTGCGTGCTCACGCCGACCACGGAGGCCGTGCGCGGCGGCACCTCGGTGGCGAACGCCATCGGGTCGGCCTTCTCCCGGACGGAGCCGTCGCTGCCGTGCACCCGGAACTTGTACAGGTCGCCTGGCCCGACGCCGGGGACGAACAGCTCCCAGACCCCGCTGGACCCGAGCATGCGCATCGGCGCGGTCTGCCCGCCCCAGCCGTCGAAGTCGCCGATCACCGTGACGCCGCGCGCAGAGGGCGCCCACACCGCGAATGAGGTGCCTGCCACCTCCCCGTCCGGGGTCGTGTACCTCCGCGGGTGCGCGCCGAGGATCTCCCACAGCCGTTCGTGTCGGCCCTCGCCGAACAGGTGCAGGTCGAGTTCACCGAGGGTCGGCAGGAACCGGTACCCGTCCGCGGAGACGACGGTGTGTCCGCCGGGATACTCGACCACCAGCCGGTAGTCGATGAGGTCCTTGACGGGAACGACCGCGCTGAACAACCCGTCGGAGACCGGCTGCAGGGGGTGGTCGACGCCCCCGATGCGGGCCGACACCTCGCCCGCGTGGGGGCGCAGCGCCCGGATCACGGTGCCGCCGGGATGCGCGTGCGCACCGAGGACGGCGTGCGGGTTGTGGTGGGTTCCCTCGGCGAGCCGGGCGAGGTCGGCGGGTGGGGGCGCCGCGACCTGTGCGACCCGATCCGCGCTCATGTGCGTGGTGCGCGGTGGGCGAGGGGTAGCCGCGCGGGGTAGGGAACGGCGGGCAACGCGAGGATGTGGGCGACCGCGCGCCAGGGTTCGAGTCGGATGAAATTGGCCTGGCCCCAGTGGTACTGCTCGCCGCTGACCTCGTCGAGAACGGTCAGGTGGTCGTGCCAGTCGCGCCCGAGAGCGGGCATGTCGAGCCAGATGGTGCCCTGCTCCGCCCCGTACGGGTTGAGGTTCACGATCGTGAGCACGGCGTCGCCGGTGGTCGGGTCGAACTTCGAATACGCGATCAGCGCGTCGCTGTCGGTGTGGTGGAAGGTGATGTTGCGCAGCTGTTGCAGCGCGGGGTGGGCGCGGCGGATCCGGTTCAGGGTCGCCAGCCAGGGCTCCAGCGACTCACGGCGGGCGCGGGCGCCGTCGAAGTCGCGGGGGCGCAGCTCGTACTTCTCGGAGTCGAGGTACTCCTCGCTGCCCGGTCGCAGCGGAACATGTTCGTACAGTTCGTATCCGGAGTAGACGCCCCAGGTCGGCGACAGGGTCGCGGCCAGCGCGGCGCGCAGCGCGAACATGCCGGGGCCCCCCTGCTGCAGGCTCTCGTGCAGGATGTCCGGCGTGTTGACGAACAGGTTGGGCCTGGCCTCGTCGGCCTTGGCGGCGATCTCCAGTCCGAACTCGGTGAGTTCGTGCTTGTTCACCCGCCAGGTGAAGTAGGTGTAGGACTGGGTGAACCCGCGCTTGGCCAGGCCGTACATCCGGGCGGGCCGGGTGAAGGCCTCGGAGAGGAACAGCACGTCCGGATCGGAACGCTTCACCTCCGCGATCAGCCACTCCCAGAAGTCCGGTGGCTTGGTGTGCGGATTGTCGACCCGAAAGATCTTGACACCGTTCTTGATCCAGAACCGCACCACCCGCAGCACCTCGGCGTAGATGCCCTCGGGGTCGTCGTCGAAGTTGACCGGGTAGATGTCCTGGTACTTCTTCGGCGGGTTCTCGGCGTAGGCGATGGTGTCGTCGGGCAACACCGTGAACCACTCCGGATGCTGCTGCGCCCACGGGTGATCGGGCGCGCACTGCAGGGCGAGGTCGAGCGCGACCTCGAGCCGCAGCCGGCGGGCCCTGGCGACGAAGTTCCTGAAGTCCTTGATGGTGCCGAGGCGGGGGTGCACGGCGTCGTGGCCGCCCTCCTCCGCGCCGATCGCCCACGGCGATCCGACATCGTCGGGCCCCGGCGTCAGCGAGTTGTTCGGGCCCTTGCGGTTCACCCGGCCGATCGGGTGGATCGGGGGCAGGTAGACCACGTCGAAGCCCATCGCGGCGATGCGCGGGAGGTCGTCCGCCGCCGTCGCGAAGGTGCCGTGCCTGGGCGTGCCGTCGGGGGCACGGCCGCCGGTCGAGCGGGGGAAGAACTCGTACCAGGCGCCGACGAGCGCGCGCTTGCGGTCGACCCACACCGGGATGGTGCGGCCCTTGGTGACGAGGTCCCGCAGCGGGTACGCCCGCAGCAGCTCGGCGATGTCGGCCGCGAAGGCGGGAGCGACCCGGGCGGGTAGCTGCTGATCGCTGCGCAGTGCGTCGGCGACCGCGGCGCATCGCGGGCGGTCCCCGCGCGGCACCGCCTTGGCGGCCCGCTCGAACAGGCGGGCGCCGATCTCGAGATCGTTGGCCAGATCGGCGGCGCCCTGACCGACCGACAGCTTGGCCTCCACATTGTGCCGCCAGGTGGAGACCGGATCGCCCCAGCCCTCGACCCGGAAGCTCCACGCCCCGACGCTCGTGGGCGTGAACACGGCCGCGAATGTGTCCGGTAACGGGCCGGGGGACATCGGGATCCGAATGGTGGTGTTCGACTCCGGCCCGCGCACGGCGAGGGTCGCCGCAACCGCGTCGTGCCCCTCGCGCCACACCGTCGCCGACACCGGGAAGGTCTCGCCGACGACCGCCTTCGCGGGGTGGCGTCCCCCCGAGATCTCGGGGGCGACGTCGTCGATGCCTATCCGCCCGGTCATGGATTAGACCTTACGGGTAGTTGTACGGGAAGCGCTGGCCGAATCTCGCGTCCCGCGCAACACGCCCCCGGCGGCCGGAATGGGTAGTCTTCGCAGGGTGAAAGCCTTGCGTCGGTTCACCGTCCGTGCCCACCTCCCCGCCAGGCTGGCCGCCCTCGAGCAGCTGTCGACGAACCTGCGCTGGTCCTGGCATCCCGAGACCCAGGATCTGTTCGGCCGGATGGACCCCGCGCTGTGGACGCAGGTCCGCCACGACCCGATCCGGATGCTCGGCGAGGTCTCGCCCGCCCGCCTGGACGAACTGGCGGTCGACGACGACTTCGTCGCCGAGCTCGACCGGCTCGAGCAGGACCTGGACACCTACCTCGGCCAACCGCGCTGGTACCAGAACCAGCAGGCGAAGGGCGCCGACCTGGCCGGCGGGATCGCCTACTTCTCAATGGAGTTCGGCGTCAGCGAGGTGCTCCCGAACTACTCGGGCGGGCTCGGGATCCTGGCAGGCGACCACCTCAAGGCCGCCTCGGACCTCGGGGTTCCGCTGATCGGTGTCGGCCTCCTCTACCGGTCCGGCTACTTCCGTCAGTCGCTGACGGCCGACGGCTGGCAGGCGGAGCACTATCCCTCGCTTGACCCGCAGGGCCTGCCGCTGCGGCTGCTCACCGAGCCCGACTCGGGGGCGCCGGTGCTGTTGCGGGTCGCGATGCCGGGCAACCGGGTGCTCCGGGCCCGGGTGTGGATCGCCCAGGTGGGGCGGGTTCCGCTGTTGCTGCTCGACTCCGACATCGCAGAGAACGACCCGGAGCTGCGCGGGGTGACCGACCGGCTGTACGGCGGCGACCAGGACCATCGGATCAAGCAGGAGATCCTCGCAGGCATCGGCGGAGTGCGCGCGGTGCGCGCGTACACCCATTCGCTCGGGCTCGCCGATCCCGAGGTCTTCCACATGAACGAGGGCCACGCGGGTTTCCTCGGGGTGGAACGGATTCGGGAGCTGATCACCGGGTCCGGCCTGGACTTCGACTCCGCGCTCGCCGCGGTGCGGGCGGCCACCGTGTTCACCACGCACACCCCGGTGCCCGCGGGCATCGACCGGTTCCCCGCCGATCTCGTCCGGCACTACTTCGGTGGGGTCGGCGGCGAGAACGAGTCCGCCCTGCTGCCCGGTCTGACGGTGGACCGGATCATCGACCTCGGCCGCGAGAACGACCCGTCGGTGTTCAACATGGCCCACATGGGACTGCGGCTGGGTCAGCGTGCCAACGGCGTCTCGAAGCTGCACGGGATCGTCAGCCGGGAGATGTTCAACGGCCTGTGGCCGGGATTCGATGCCGCCGAGGTCCCGATCGGCTCGGTGACCAACGGCGTGCACGCCCCGACCTGGGCCGCGAGGGAATGGATGGACCTGGCCCGCCGCGCGGTGGGACCCGAGCTGGTCGAGGAGGCGCGCGGCTGGGAGCGGCTACAGGAGATCGCGCCCGCCGACCTGTGGTCGACCCGCAACACGCTGCGCGAGCAGCTGGTGCAGGAGGTCCGCAGGAGGGTGCGGGCATCGTGGCTCGAGCGCGGCGCCACCGACGCCGAACTCGGTTGGGTTTCGGGTGTTTTCGATCCCGAGGTGCTGACCGTCGGCTTTGCCCGCCGGGTCCCGACCTACAAGCGGCTGACCCTGATGCTGCGTGATCCGGACCGGCTGCGGGCGATGCTGCTCGACCCCGACCGGCCGGTGCAGCTGGTGGTGGCGGGCAAGAGCCACCCGGCCGACGAGGGCGGCAAGGCGCTGATCCAGCAGGTGGTGCGCTTCGCGGACGAGGCCGATGTCCGGCACCGGATCGTGTTCCTGCCCGACTACGACATGTCCATGGCTCGGTACCTGTACTGGGGCTGCGACGTGTGGCTGAACAACCCGCTGCGGCCGCTGGAGGCCTGCGGCACGTCGGGGATGAAGTCGGCGCTCAACGGCGGGCTGAACCTGTCCATCCGCGACGGCTGGTGGGACGAGATGTTCGACGGCGAGAACGGCTGGGAGATCCCCACCGCGGACGGCGTGACCGACGAGGTGCGCCGCGACGACCTCGAGGCGGGCGCGATGTACGGGCTGCTGGAGCGGTCGGTGCTGCCGAAGTTCTACGACCGCGACGCGGACGGGGTGCCTGCCCGCTGGGTGCAGATGGTCCGCCACACCCTGCAGCACCTGGGCCCGAAGGTGTTGGCGTCGAGGATGGTTCGCGACTACGCCGTCGACTACTACGCACCTGCCGCCCGGTCCGCGCGGGCCGTGGTCGCGGACGGTTTCGCGGCGGCGCGGCAGATCGCGGAGTACCGCGGCCGCGTCGAGGCGGCCTGGCCCGACGTGCAGGTGGTTCAGGTCGACAGCTCCGGGCTGCCGGACACCCGGGTGATCGGTGCGGACCTGTCGCTGCGCGCGTACGTGCGGCTCGCCGGTCTCGCCGTCGCCGAGGTCACCGTGCAGGCGGTGCTCGGCCGGGTGGGGGCTGACGAGGAACTGAGCGATGTGGTCACCGTGCCGATGCGGCACGCGGGTTCGGACGAGCTCGGCGAGCTGTTCGTCGCCGACACCACGGTCCCGCACTCCGGGGCGGTCGGCTACACGGTGCGGGTGCTGCCACACCACCCGTTGCTTGCCTCCGACGCCGAACCGGGCCTGCTGGCGGTGCCGCACCTGTAGGCGGACCGCGGCGCCGCCACCGGCCACGGATGCGCGCGAACCCGACGTGGGGACGGCCCGCGGGGTGGACAATCGAAGTCGTGGCGCCGGCAGCGGAATCGGGTGCACACCCGAGCAGGGCCGAGCGCGCGGAGCGAGGTCGCGCCGCGCGCCGGGAGACGCCGTTCGCTTCACTCGCGGAGCACCACCCCGGCGCCGAGCGTGATCCGGTCGGCCTGCTCGAGACCCAGGCGGCGGCCCGCATCCCGCAGCTCGTCCCGGTTCGATACGGGCGGATGGCGACCTCGGCGTTCGCCTTCTTCCGTGGCTCCGCCCTCGTCATGGCGGACGACCTCTCGCGCGCCCCGTCCTCGGGACTGAACACTCACCTGTGCGGGGACGCGCACCTGAGCAATTTCGGGATCTACGCGACGCCGGAGCGCAGGCTGGCGTTCGACATCAACGACTTCGACGAGACCTATCCCGGTCCCTTCGAGTGGGACGTCAAGCGCCTGGTCGCCAGCCTCGAGGTCGCGTCGCGGGACACCGGGTTCGGCACCAAACAGCGGGCCAGGATCGCAAGGGGGTGTGCCGCCGAGTACCGGGAGACGATGGCGCTCCAGGCGGAGCGGGGCACCCTGGCGGTGTGGTACTCCCACATCGAACCCACCGAGGAGCTCGTTGAACTGGCCGATCAACTGGACTCGTCGTCGAGCAAGCGGATGCGCAAGACGCTGGAGAAGTCGTGGAACCGCGACAGCGTCCAGGCGCTGGGGAAGCTGACCACGGTGGTCGACGGCAGACGGAAGATCCTCAGCAATCCGCCCCTGCTGGTCCCGATCGAGGAGGTCTTCGCCGACGCCGATGCCGACGAGTTGAATCGCGAACTGCGCCAGCGTCTGAGCGATTACCGCTCGACGCTGCAGTGGGATCGCCGGGTGCCGCTCGAGCAGTTCGAGCTGGTCCAGGTGGCGCGCAAGGTGGTCGGGGTCGGCAGCGTCGGGACGCGATGCTGGATCATCCTGTTCCGCGGCGTGGATGACGAGGACCCGCTGTTCCTGCAGGCCAAGGAGGCGGTGCCGTCCGTGTTGTCGGATTACCTCGAGGGGCCCTCGTTCGAGAACGAGGGCGAGCGGGTGGTCCACGGTCAGCGGCTGATGCAGGCCGCCAGCGACATCTTCCTGGGGTGGCAGCAGGGCATCGGAGTGGACGGCGTGCGGCGCGACTACTATCTGCGGCAGTTGCGAGATGGCAAGGGGTCAGCGGTGATCGAGGCGATGACGCCGACGGGGATGACGCTCTACGGGCGCCTGTGCGGCCGTGCGCTTGCCTATGCGCACGCCAGGTCGGGCGACCGGATCGCGATCGCCGAGTACCTCGGGTCCAGCACCGAGTTCGACGAGGCAATCGCGGCGTTCGCACAGTCCTACGCCGCTCAGACCGCGCACGATCACGCGGCGTTACTCGAGGCGATCGCCGGTGGGCGGGTCGCGGCGCGGTCCGGACTCTGAGATGGCGGGGCACGACGATCCGGACCGGAGTCGGCGCTGGTGGGCGCGGGCGGCCTTCGCGGCCGCCGTGGCCGCGGCCGTGGTCCCGATCGTGGCAGCGGGCCTGCTGAGCACGCTGGTGCTGCTGGCCGCGGGCATCGGCGGGGTCGTGGTGATGGTGGCGGCCCTGTACTGGTTCCTCACCCATCGCGGTGTGCCACGGTGGATCTGGCTGGGTGTGGCCGTGCTCGTCCCGATCGCGGTCCTGTCCGCGTTCGTCAGCGCGAACCTGCTGTGGGTGGTGGTGGTCTCGTACGTGCTCGTGCTCCTCGCGGCCCTGTGCGCCCGCACCGCCCTCGAGGCCGAGCGCGCCGAGTCCGCGATGGACGAGCGCAGCGTCCCGCCGCCCCGGCAGCCCTTTCTGGTGATGAATCCGCACTCGGGTGGCGGCAAGGTGGCCAGGTTCGGGCTGCAGCGCAAGGCCGAGGAGCTCGGCGCGGAGGTCGCCCTGCTCGAGGGACCGGACACCATCGACGTGGAGGCGTTGGCCCGCGACGCGGTGCGCAGGGGTGCCGACCTGCTCGGGGTGGCGGGCGGGGACGGGACCCAGGCCCTCGTCGCAGGGGTCGCGGCCGAACACGACCTACCGTTCCTGGTGATCAGCGCGGGCACCCGCAACCACTTCGCGCTGGATCTCGGGCTCGATCGCGACGACCCGGCCGCCGGCATCGAGGCGTTGCGGGACGGCGTCGAGGTCCGCGTCGACCTCGGGGAGATCGCCGGGCGCACCTTCGTCAACAACGCCTCGTTCGGGGTGTACGCCGAGGTGGTGCAGAGTCCGGCGTACCGGGACGACAAGACCGGGACCGTGCTCCGCATGCTGCCGGACCTGCTGGGCGGGAGCGCGGGGGCGAGGCTGATCGCCCGAACCGGCGGCCTCACGGTTGAGGGTCCCCAGGCGGTACTGGTGAGCAACGGCCCCTATCAGACCAGTGACCTCGCGGGTCTTGGCCGACGGGCGCGACTGGACCGCGGCGTGCTCGGGGTCGTGACCGTGGCGGTGGATGGCGCGCGCCAGGCCGTCGGGTTGCTCAACCGTGCGCACGAACGCGGCATGACCCAGCACACGGTCCGCGAGGTGACCGTCGATGCCGATGCGCCGGCGATACCGGTCGGCGTCGACGGCGAATCGCTCATGCTCGCCACGCCGGTGCGGTGCACCATCAGGCCGGGGGCGTTGCGGGTGCGGCTGCCGAGGGACCGCCCTGGGGTGCCGCCGTTCAAGGTCGCGGTCGACTGGGTTCGGCTACGCGCGCTGGCCGGGTGGGCACACCGGCCGAGGTAGCGGGGCTCAGCCCGCCGTCAGCCTGGCGAGCGCCTTGCGCACGACCTCGGGATCGGAGGTCTCCCAGAACGGCGGCAGCGAGGCGCGAAGGTAGCCGCCGTAGCGGGCCGTCGCGAGCCGGGAGTCCAGCATCGCGATCACGCCGCGGTCGTCGACGCTGCGCAGCAGCCGACCCACGCCCTGCGCCAGCAGCAGCGCGGCGTGATTGCCCGCCACCGAGAGGAAGCCGTTGCCACCGCGGGACTCGACCGCGCGCTGGCGGGCCACCAGCAGCGGATCGTCTGGCCGCGGGAACGGGATCCGGTCCAGGATCACCAGGCTCAGCGACGGGCCGGGCACGTCCACGCCCTGCCACAGCGACAGCGTGCCGAACAGCGAGGTGGCCTCGTCCTCGGCGAACGCGCGGACCAGCTGCCCGGTGGCGTCGTCGCCCTGGCACAGCACCGGGGTGTCGAGGCGCTTGCGCATGACCTCGGCGGCGGCCTTCGCGGCGCGCATCGAGGAGAACAGCCCGAGGGTGCGGCCACCGGCCGCGGTCACCAGTTCGGCGATCTCGTCGAGATAGCTCGGTGCCAGCCCGTCCCGGCCGGGGGCGGGCAGGTGCTTGGCGACGTAGAGGATGCCCGCCTTGGCGTGGTCGAACGGCGAGCCGACGTCGAGCGAATTCCACCGGATGGCGGCCTCGTCCGCGGGCGCCTCGGTGCCGGTCGCCATCGCCGGATCGACGCGGGTGCCGGACTCGGCGGGCAGGCCCCAGTTCACCGCGAGCCCGTCGAACGATCCGCCGACCGTCAGGGTCGCGGAGGTGAGCACCACGGTCGACTCCGCGAACAGCCGCGAGCGCAGCAGCCCGCCGACCGACAGCGGCGCCATCCGGACGAGCTTGCCCCGCCGCTCCTCGTCGGCGAGCCAGACCACGTCGCGGCGCTTGGCCGGGTCCGGTTCGTCGAACGCGGTGAGCACGCGGACGGCGTTGTCGTGCACCTCGTCGACGGCCGCGAGCGCGGCGTTGCGGGCGGCGGCCGCCTCGGGGTCGGTGGCGTTCATCCCCGGCCGCGCAGGCCCGATCGCCGTGCGCACCGCCCAGGCCGCATCTCGGACGGCGGCCAGCGCGTGGCCCGCGCCGTCGGGCAGTCCTTCCCAGCGGCCGGCATGCAGCTCCTCGAGCACCGCGTCCCAGCCCTCCGCCGAGGCCTCGAACCGGTCCGCGTCCTGCTCCTCGACGAGCTTGACGCACCTGCGCGCGGCGGCGCTGATGGTCGACGGCGCCAGCTCGGCGGTGGCCACCCCCGTCACCCGGTCGACCAGTTCGTGTGCCTCGTCGATCACCACCACGTCGTGCTCGGGCAGGACGGCGATGCCGGTGATCGCGTCGATCGCGAGCATCGCGTGGTTGGTGACCACCACGTCGACCTTCGAGGCCTCGGCCCGCGCCCGCTCCGCGAAGCAGTCCTCGCCGACGGGGCAGCTCGACTTGCCAAGGCACTCGCGCGAGGTGACGCTCACCTGGCGCCACGACTGATCGCTCACGCCGGGCACCAGCTCGTCCCGGTCGCCGGTCTCGGTGTCGGAGGACCATTTGGTCAGCCGCTGCACCTCGCGGCCGAGCCGGGAGATCGCGAACGCGTCGAACAGCTCGGCCGACTCCGCAGTGTCTTCTGATGCCCCGGTGTGGATCTTGTTCAGGCACAGGTAGTTGTTGCGGCCCTTGAGGATCGCGAACTCCGGCCGCCTGCCAAGCGCGCCCGCGAGGGCATCGGACAGGCGCGGCAGGTCGCGGTCGACGAGCTGGCGTTGCAGCGCGATGGTGGCGGTGGAGATGACCACGGTGCGCCCGCTTTCGACGGCGTGCCGGATGCTGGGCACCAGGTAGGCGAGCGACTTGCCGGTACCGGTGCCCGCCTGCACGGCGAGGTGCTCGCCGGTGTCGATGGCGTGCGCGACCGCCGACGCCATGGTCAGCTGGTTGGTGCGTTCGGCGCCGCCCAACGCCTGCACCGCCACGGAGAGCAGGTCGGGCACGTTGGGGAGTTCAGGCACCGACCAAGGCTACTCGGCGCCGCCGTCAGTTCGCCGCAGCGACCTGACCCACCGGGGTGACGCCCGCGCCGCGGAGCCGCTCGAGCACCGACGGCACGGAGTCGGGGGACACCGCGGCCGTGTACCGCAGCAGCACCCTGGTCTCGAAGCCCTCGCGCGCCGCGTCGAGCGCGGTCGCGCGGACGCAGTGGTCGGTGGCGATGCCGACCACGTCGACGGCGGCGATCTCGCGGTCACGCAGCCAGTCCGCCAGGGACCGCCCGGACGCCGCCGAGCCCTCGAAGCCCGAGTAGGCGGCCGAGTGGGCGCCCTTGGAGAACACCTCCTCGACCGATCGCAGGTCGAGGGCGGGATGGAACCCGGCACCTGGCGTCCCGGCCAGGCAGTGCGGCGGCCAGCTGTCCACGTAGTCGGGTTCGTCGGAGAAGTGCGCGCCGGGGTCGATGTGGAAGTCCCTGGTGGCGACGATCGCGTCGTACTCACCTGCCGCCGCGGAGCCGAGCAGGGCGGAGATGTCGGCCGCAACCGCCGCGCCGCCCGCGACGGCCAGCGAGCCGCCCTCGCAGAAGTCGTTCTGCACGTCGACGACGATCAGCGCCCGCTTCGGGGTGGCAGGGGAGTCGGTGGGGTTCATCGCCGTCACCTAGCCCACGAACCGGGTGGGGATCGCGGGATCGCCCTGGGAGAGCTTGAGTCCCTCCCACGGCAGGCTGACGAGCCGCTGGGCGAGCAGGTCGCGGCCCTCGTCCAGGGTGGGCAGACCCGTCACCACCTCGCCGCCCCGCACCATCGGGACCAGCAGGTCGTGCGCGATCAGACCGCCGCTCTCGGGCGCGGGCGCGTCGGCCGGGAACGCGACCTCCTCGACCGCGGTCCCGGTGGGCCGGGCGAAACGGAGCACGCGCTTGGTCCCGCCGCGCGACTCCTTGTGGCTGCTGCGCTTGGCCACCGGGATGCCCTCCACCTCCACAAGCTTGTAGACCATGCCCGCCGTGGGTGCGCCTGAGCCGGTGACCAGCGCGGTGCCCACCCCATAAGTGTCCACCGGTTCGGCCCGCAGCGCCGCGATCGCGTATTCGTCCAGATCGCCGGACACCACGATCTTCGTCTTCGTCGCGCCCAGCTCGTCGAGCTGCGCGCGCACCTGGCGGGCCCACACGCCGAGATCGCCCGAGTCGATCCGCACGCCGCCGAGCTCCGGCCCGGCGACGGCGATGGCGGTCTTGACGCCCTCGGTGATGTCGTAGGTGTCCACCAGCAGGGTGGTGCCCAGTCCGAGCGCCGCGACCTGACCGCGGAACGCGGCCGCCTCGTCCGGGCCGGCGACGGTGTTGTGCAGCAGCGTGAACGCGTGCGCGCTGGTCCCCGCGCCAGGCACGCCGTAGCGGCGGACTGCCTCCAGGTTCGAGGTCGCGGTGAACCCGGCCAGGTACGCCGCGCGGGAGCAGGCCACGGCCGATTCCTCGTGGGCGCGCCGCGAGCCCATCTCGATCATCCGCCTGCCGGCAGCGGCGCTGACCATGCGTGCGGCGGCGGAGGCGATCGCGCTGTCGTGGTTGAGGATCGAGAGCGTCAACGTCTCGAGGAGCACGCATTCGGCGAAGGTGCCGCGCACCGAGAGGATCGGCGAGCCAGGGAAGTACAGCTCGCCCTCCCGGTAGCCGTCGATGTCGCCGGAGAAGCGGTAGTTCCGCAGCCAGTCCACCGTCTGCTCGTTCAGGAACTCGGACACGACGGCCAGCTCCGGCTCACCGAACCGGAAGCGGGGCAGCGTGTCGAGCAACCGGCCGATGCCGGCGACGACGCCGTACCGGCGCCCGGCGGGCAGCCTGCGCGCGAAGACCTCGAAGCTGCAGCGGCGGTGCGCCGAACCGTCGCCGAGCGCGGCCGAGAGCATCGTCAGCTCGTACTGGTCGGTGAGCAGCGCGGTGCTCGTCTTCGGCTGGGACCAGTCCGAGGCGTTGTTCGTCACGCGCCCACCTTACGAGTCGCGGACCCGTGATGCGCGGACGTGCCCGTCCTGCGTTCGGAGGTTTTCTCTTTCCTGAGCACGTCGTACTCTGGAGTCATGGCCCAGTGCCCGACAACTATTCCCATGGCGAGGATGCCCGCAGCGTCGCCGCAGGTCACGCCAGCCGAATCCGAGGTCGAGGAGATCCTGGAAGCGGAGGACAAGCCCTGGGTGACCGTCGTCTGGGACGACCCCGTGAACCTCATGCACTACGTGACCTTCATCTTCCAGAAGCTGTTCGGCTACAGCAAGGCGAGGGCCACCGACCTGATGATGCAGGTCCACAAGGAGGGCAAAGCCGTCGTGTCGTCCGGATCCCGCGACAAGATGGAGCACGATGTGAACCGTCTCCACCAGGCAGGCCTGTGGGCGACGATGCAGCGCGACAGCTAGCGGAGATCCCCGACCACCGATCCTGAAAGGACCCGCAGGTACGCAACGTGCGCACATGGAGCCGAAAGAATTCGCTGGGCGGCGTGAAGATTCGCTCCGAGATGGACGCACGAGAGGCCTCGGTCCTCAGGTCGCTGGTCTCGTCTGTCCTGGCGCTGCTCGAGGACCGGGCGGCCGCGGTGCCGCAGGACGACCTCGCCGAGCTGACCGGTCTGCGTACCGGGAACAGTGACGCCCCAACGGATGCCACTCTGGCCCGACTGCTGCCGAACTTCTACCGGGCCGAGGCCGACCGCGAGGGCACACCGGCACAGGGCGCGAATATGAATGCGGCACTGCGCAGTCTGCACGAGCCGGAGATCATCGACGCCAAGCTGGCGGCGGGATCGGTGATCCTGCAGACGGTGCCGCCGGAGGGTGGCAAGGTCTCGCTGACCCCCGAACAGGCCGACGCGTGGCTCGCAGGACTCAACGACGTGCGCCTGGCCCTGGGGACCACCATCGGCATCGACGCCGACACCCCGGACGAGCTCGAGCCCGACGACCCGCGGGCGCCGCACCTGGACGTCTATCACTGGCTCACCTGGATGCAGGACTCCCTGGTGCAGGTCCTGGTCCCGTGACGGGCGCGGGGGTGCGCAGCGGGCCGCGGAACTCGCTGGCCGATGTCGAGGGCCTGCTGGTCGGGCACCACCACGAGCTGGACCGGGACGCCGGACTCGGCTCGGGCCGGGCGACGGGCTGCACCGTGGTGCTGGCGCCAGGCGGCGCCACCGCGTCCGTCGATGTGCGCGGCGGCGGGCCCGGCACCCGCGAGACCGACCTGCTCGATCCGAGCCACACCGTCCAGCAGGTGGACGCGGTGCTGCTGACCGGGGGCAGCGCCTACGGGCTGGCAGCCGCGGACGGGGTGATGCGCTGGCTCGAGGAGCACGGTCGCGGGATCCCGATGGACGCCGACGGCCATGTCGTCCCGATCGTGCCGGGAGCGGTGATCTTCGACCTGCCGGTGGGGGACTGGTCGGTGCGGCCGACCGCGGATCACGGATTTCTCGCGGCGGAGGCGGCGGCTGCGGAGTTCGCGGTCGGATCCGTTGGTGCCGGGGTCGGTGCGCGCGCCGGGGTGCTCAAGGGCGGTGTCGGCACTGCCAGCCTCGTGCTCGGCGCAGGGGCGGCCGAAGGCGTCACGGTCGCGGCGCTGATCGTCGCCAATCCCGTTGGCTCCGTGTTCGATCCGGGCACCGGTCTGCCGTGGGGGGTCGGGGTGGCCGAGGCCGCGAGCTGGGGCCTGCGGGTCCCGGATGCCGCCGAGTTGGCCGCGGCGATCGAGCTCGGGCAGAAGGGCACCGTCCTGAACACCACCATCGGGGTGGTGGCGACCGATGCCGCGCTGAGCAAGGCCGGCTGCAGGCGGGTCGCCGTCGCGGGCCACGACGGCCTGGCCCGGGCGATCCGGCCCGCGCACTCGCCGCTCGACGGGGACACGCTGTTCGCCCTTGCGACCGGCACCAGGGCGACCGCGCCCGCCCCAGTCCCGCTGCCCGCCGCCTTCCCCGCGGAGCTGGCGCTGCTCGACGCGGTGTGCGCGGCCGCGGCCGACGCGGTGACGCGGGCGATCGTCGGTGCCGTCCTCGCGGCAACGGCGGTCGCGGGAATACCGAGCTATCGGGAGCTGTTTTCGTCAGCATTCGACGTCTAAGCTGGGCGAACACATCGGAGGCGCAGGTGTTGGTGATCAGATCCGACCTCGTCGAGGCGATGGTCGCGCACGCTCGTGCCGATCATCCAGATGAGGCCTGCGGCATCATCGCCGGCCCCGAGGGCGGCGATCGGCCGCTGCGGCACGTCCCGATGATCAACGCCGAGCGCTCGCCGACCTTCTACCGCTTCGACTCCGGCGAGCAGCTGCGGCTGTGGCGTGCGATGGAGGCTGCCGACGAGGCGCCGGTGGTCATCTATCACTCGCACACCGCCACCGAGGCATATCCCAGTCGCACCGACGTCTCCTTCGCCTCCGAACCCGACGCGCACTATGTGCTGATCTCCACCCGCGATCCGGACACGCACGAGCTGCGCAGCTTCCGGATCGTCGACGGCGTGGTCACCGAGGAACCGGTCGACGTGGTGCCGAGCTACCCGTACGCACAGAACCCCCACTAGGAGCCCCGATGGCCGTCATCGTTTCCATCCCCACCATCCTCCGCAACCACACCGACGGTGAGAAGCGGTTGCAGGCAACGGGTTCCACCTTGGCCGCGGTGATCGACGACCTCGAGGCCAACCACGCCGGGCTCAAGGACCGGCTGATCAACGAGGGCAAGCTGCACCGGTTCGTCAACGTGTACGTCAACGACGAGGACGTGCGCTTCTCCGGCGGACTCGACACCGCGGTGGCCGACGGGGACTCGGTCACCATCCTGCCCGCCGTCGCCGGAGGCTGATCCGCGGTGGCCCGGTACGACTCGCTGATCGAGACCCTGGGCGACACACCGCTGGTCGGGCTGCCGCACCTTTCCCCGCGCTGGACGGGGGAGGCGCCGGTGCGGCTGTGGGCCAAGCTGGAGGATCGCAATCCCACCGGCTCGGTGAAGGATCGGCCCGCGCTGCGGATGATCGAGCAGGCCGAGCGGGACGGACTGCTCACGCCCGGCGCCACCATCCTGGAGCCGACCAGCGGCAACACCGGGATCTCGCTGGCGATGGCCGCCAAGCTCAAGGGCTACCGGCTGATCTGCGTGATGCCGGAGAACACCTCGATCGAGCGCAGGCAGCTGCTGACCATGTTCGGCGCCGAGATCATCGACTCGCCCGCGCGCGGCGGCTCCAACGAGGCGGTGGCGCGGGCGAAGGCGATCGCCGCGGAGCACCCCGAGTGGGTGATGCTCTACCAGTACGGAAACCCGGCGAATCCGGCCGCGCACTACGAGGGCACCGGACCGGAGTTGCTGCGCGACCTGCCGGAGATCACTCATTTCGTGGCCGGACTCGGCACCACCGGCACCCTGATGGGCACGGGACGCTTTCTGCGCGAACACGTGCCGGGAATCGAGATCGTGGCCGCCGAGCCGCGCTACGGCGAACTGGTCTACGGCCTGCGCAACATCGACGAGGGCTTCATCCCCGAGCTGTACGACGAGTCGGTGCTCACCTCGAGGTTCTCGGTCGGCCCGTTCGACGCGGTGCGGCGGACGCGGGAACTGATCGAGCGGGAGGGCATCTTCGCGGGCGTCTCGACCGGGGCCGTCCTGCACGCGGCGCTCGGGGTCGCGGCCAAGGCGATCAAGGCGGGAGCCCGCGCCGACATCGCCTTCATCGTGGCCGACGGCGGCTGGAAGTATCTGTCGACCGGTGCGTACGCCGGTACCCTCGAGGATGCGGAGGCGGCCCTGGATGGGCAGCTGTGGGCGTGACGGAAAGAGGTTCGGATGAGCACCCCGGGTGACCCGTTCAAGTACACCAACCCCGCTCTGTCGGTGCCGTCGAACCCGCCCGCGACCAGGCCTGCGGCCGAGCGCCCGATGTGGCAGCAGGCGGCCGCGGTCATCGGCGGCTTCGTGGTCGGGCTGTACGTCCTCGAGTTCATCGACATGCTCGTCAAGGGCAGCCTCGACAACGGCGGCATCCAGCCGAGGACCGTCGACGGCCTGTGGGGGATCGTCTTCGCGCCGGTGCTGCACGGCGGGTGGGCGCACCTGGTCGCGAACACCATCCCGCTGCTGGTGCTCGGATTCCTGGTCATGCTGTCGGGCATCGGGCGCGGGCTCGCGGCCACCGGCATCATCTGGGTGATCGGCGGTGTCGGGGTGTGGCTGTTCGGCTCGGTGAACAACCATCTCGGCGCCTCGGTGCTCGTGTTCGGCTGGCTGACCTACCTGATCACCCGCGGCATCTTCGCCCGGCATTTCGGGCAGATGGCCCTAGGGCTTGTCGTGCTGGTGATCTACGGCGGGGCGCTGTGGGGCGTGCTGCCCGGCCAGCCCGGGATCTCCTGGGAAGGGCACCTGTTCGGCGCGATCGGCGGTGTCGTCGCCGCCTGGGTGCTGGCCTCCGATGTCCGCAAGGCGCGCGAGGCGAAGGCGTTGAACCGGTAGCGAACGCGCAGGTGTGACGCCCGGCGCAGCGGATCACGGGGCGGCATTTGGTCTCGATTCCACCCGAAGCTTTTTCCGGATCAGGTGGTCGTGGCAGCATGGGAAACATGCGCATCACCGTCCTGGGTTGTTCGGGCAGCGTCGGGGGTCCCGACTCGCCCGCCTCGGGCTACCTCTTGACCGCTCCGGACACCCCGCCCGCGGTCCTTGACTTCGGCCCCGGCGTGCTCGGAGCGCTGCAGCGTTACGCCGACCCCGGTCAGGTGTCGATCTTCCTGACCCACCTGCACGCGGATCACTGCCTCGACCTGCCGGGGCTGCTGGTGTGGCGTCGCTACCACCCCAATCCGCCTGCCGGCCGGGCCGTTGTCTGCGGGCCGACGGACACCGCCTGCCGGATCGGTGCCGCCTCCTCGGAGTGCGGCGGCGAGTACGACGACATCTCCGACACGATCGACCTGCGCGCCTTCACCGACGGCGGATCCATGAGCCACGGCGCGCTCACCGTCACCTCGCGCCGGGTGTTCCATCCGCCGGAGGCGTATGGGTTGCGGATCAGCGATCCCGCGGGCCGGACCCTCGTCTACACCGGCGACACCGGGATGTGCGACGAGGTGGTCGAGCTGTCCCGCGGCGCGAATGTGCTGCTGGCCGAGGCCTCCTGGACCCATCACCCCGACCGCCCGAAGGGGATCCACCTCTCCGGCACCGAGGCCGGACAGGTCGCGGCAAGGGCGGGGGTCGGCGAACTGCTGCTCACGCACATCCCGCCGTGGACCTCCCGCGAGGACGTCATCGCCGAGGCCAAGGCCGAGTTCTCCGGACCCGTCCACGCCGTCTCGCCCGGGGACGTCTTCGAGATCTGAGTCGCGGGACGTCTAGGCTTGCGCCCGTGAGCAGACGACTGGATGGCAGGGCGGACGACGAACTCCGCGAGGTACGGATCACCCGGGGCTTCACGAGCCATCCGGCCGGATCGGTTCTCGTCGAATTCGGTGGCACCCGCGTGATGTGCACCGCGAGCGTCGAGGAGGGCGTGCCGCGCTGGCGCAAGGGCTCCGGCCTCGGCTGGCTGACCGCCGAGTACGCGATGCTGCCCGCCGCGACCCACACCCGCAGCGGCCGTGAGTCGGTCAAGGGCAAGGTCGGCGGACGCACCCAGGAGATCAGCAGGCTGGTCGGCCGCTCGCTGCGCGCCTGCATCGACCTCGCCGCGATCGGCGAGAACACCATCGCCATCGACTGCGACGTGCTGCAGGCCGACGGTGGCACCAGGACCGCGGCGATCACCGGCGCCTATGTCGCGCTGGCGGACGCCGTCACCTACCTGCGCGCGGCCGGCCGGCTGGCCGACCCGCAGCCGCTGTCCTGCGCGATCGCCGCGGTCAGCGTCGGCGTCGTCGACGGCCGGGTGCGGCTTGACCTGCCCTACGAGGAGGATTCGCGCGCCGAGGTCGACATGAACGTCGTCGCGACGGACACCGGCACCCTGGTCGAGGTGCAGGGCACCGGGGAGGGCGCGACCTTCCCGCGCACCACGCTGGACAAGCTCCTCGACTCGGCGCTGGCCGGCTGCGAGCAGCTGTTCGAGGTGCAGAAGCAGGCGCTCGCGCTGCCGTACCCGGGTGAGCTGCCCGAGCCGAAGGAGCCCGAGGCGGCGAAGAAGAAGTTCGGTGCCTGAGGCCGTCCGACTTCTCGTCGCGAGCCGAAACGCGAAGAAGCTCAAGGAGCTTCGGCGCGTGCTCGAGGCGGCCGGGGTCAGCGGCATCGAGCTCGTCGGCCTCGACGAGGTGCCGCCGTTCCCGGAGGCGCCCGAGACCGAGGCGAGCTTCGAGGGCAACGCGCTGGCCAAGGCCCGCGACGGCGCCGCGGCCACCGGGCTGCCGTGCGTCGCGGACGATTCGGGGCTCGAGGTGGACGCGCTGAACGCGATGCCGGGGGTGCTGTCTGCGCGGTGGTCGGGCGGACACGGTGACGACGCGGCGAACACCGCGCTGGTGCTCGCGCAGCTGTCCGACGTGCCGGACGAGCGCAGGGGAGCGGCCTTCGTCTCTGCATGTGCGCTCGTGGTGCCCGGCGGCGAGGAGTCGGTGGTGCGCGGAACGTGGCCCGGGGCCATCGCCAGGGAGCCCCGCGGCGACGGCGGATTCGGTTACGACCCGGTGTTCGTGCCGGAGGGGGAGTCGCGCTCGGCGGCGCAGCTGACCCCCGAGGAGAAGGACGCGGCCTCGCACCGCGGCCGGGCGCTGGCGCAGCTGGTGCCCGCGATCGCCGCGCTGGCCGGCAGCTAGGTTCCGCCCGCCCGTCGAGTGTGCAGTTCCGCGCGTCCCCTTTCGGGCGATGCGTCGGAAGGTGCACACTCGACGGGCCAGCGGGGCGGCCTGCGCCCCGACCATCGCTGTGAGGACGTGCAGATGTCGCCGATGATGATTCCCGTGACGCCGCAGGGCTGGATCACGTACCTGATCGCGTACCTGACGGGTCAGCCCGTGATCCTGGGCGGCGGCGGGTCCTAGGGCATCGCCGCCGGGCGATCAGACGCCGAAGTCGCGCTTGACCTGCTGGGTGCGCCAGTGCTCGACGAAGAACGACAGGAACGGGACGGTGCCCGCGAGCAGGGTGCCGATGGTGCGGCCGACGGGCCAGCGCACCTTCACCGCGAGGTCCATCGTGAGGATCAGGTAGACGAAGTAGACCCAGCCGTGCACGATCGCGATCCAGCTCGGCAGGTTGTCCACCTTGAACACGTACTTCGCGACCATCTCCGCGGTGAGCACGAGCAGCCAGATGCCGGTGGCGTAGGCGAGGACGCGGTAGCGCAGCAGCGCCGAGGCGATCTTCTTGGTGTCGCGAACTTCGGTCGCGGTGACGGTCTCGTCGGGGGCCGTGCTCACGTGCTGCTCCTATCGGCCTCGCCGGCTCTGAGCTGCGCGAGGTAGTTGTTGTACGCCTGGTGGGCTTCGTCGTCCGGGTTGTCCGCGTCCAGCTTCTGGTTGCCCGACCGGGTGCGCGTGGGCAACACGTCGGCGGGGATCTCGCGGACCTCCGAGGAGGAGGCCGCGTCCTCGGACGGGTCACGGTCCTCGAGCTGCACGAACCGCCGGTACGCGTACACCACGAACGCCGCGAACAGCGGCCACTGGAAGGCGTAGCCCAGGTTCTGCCCGGTGCCGCCGACGGCCTCGAAGCGAGTCCACTGCCACCAGCCGAGCGCGAGACACCCGGCCGCAGCGATGACGACGAAGAGAATCAGCGCTGGTCTGCGACGGGAGGGTGAACTGGCCACACAACGACGGTACCCGAGCCGTCGGAGCCGCAGGTACGGAGCCGGGGAGGCGTGGATCACCCTCCCACGGGCCCCGCGATGACCGTGGTCAGGACACTGCCTTGATCCGGGTGACCAGCAGGGCCCCGATCAGCGCGCTGATCGCGGCGAAGGTGAAGAGCAGCGGATAGTTCTTGTCGGGCCCCACGGCCAGGATCAGCGGCGCGATGGCGGGCGCCAGCGACTGCGGCAGCGTGTTCGCGATGTTGATGACACCGAGGTCCTTCGCCGCGGTCTTCGGATCGGGCAGCACCTCGGTGACCAGCGCCATGTCCACCGCGAAGAACAACCCGGTGCCGATCCCCAGCAGGAGCTCGGCGACCATCACCATCGCGAAGCTGTCCGCGATGGCCAGGACCGCCAGTCCCGCCGACAGCATGAGCGCCGACCCGATCACGAAGGCCTTGCGGCGTGCCGCCCGGTCCGAGATGTAGCCGCCGACGGCAGCGGCGATCGCCGTGCAGGTGTAGCTGACGCCGACCAGGGTCGCGAGTGCGGTGGCGGCCTCATCCGTGGAGAGGTCGAGCCGATCCTGCAGGAAGAACAACAGGAACGTCATCGGCATCGAGACGCCGAGCATGACCAGGAACCTGGTGAGCCAGGCGTATCCGAAGTCCGGGTGGAGCCGCGGATTGACCCAGAAGCTGCCCGCGAACATCCGCAGGGAGAACCGATCGCGGGGGGCGGGCACCTGCGGATCGGGGAGGGTGACCGCGAAGGCGGTGATCAGGATCAGGCCGACCACGGCGGGCACCAGGATCTTCGCGGTGCCCGGCACCACGGTGACCAGCGCGACGCCGACGATGAGCGCCAGCATCTGACTGAATCCCATTGCGCCCGAGGCCAATCCTCGTTGGGCGGGGGGAACGTGATCGGGGATGGTCGCCGTCAGTGCGGCCATCACCCCGTTGAAGGCCAGCTGCGCCAGGCACCATCCGACCAGCAGCACCGGGATCGACGGTGCGAACGCCACGATCGTCAGGCCCGCCGTGCCCACCACGGCGCCGCCGATCAGCCACGGCCTGCGCCGACCGAAACGTGAGGACGTCCGATCGGAGAGGCGACCGGCGAGCGGGTTCCCGATCAGGGCGAGAAAGGCGCCGACCCCGAGTACCAGGCCGAGGGTGTTCTCCTTCTGTGCCGGATCGAGGTGCTCGACGCGAAGCTGGAGCGTGACGACCACCGGCGTGAGCACGGAGAGGAAGAGTCCCAGGTTCGCCATCGCCAGCCTGGCGGGAAACGCCCGCGGTGACCCATCCAGATCCGATTGACTGTCTTCGAGCCCTTCGGCACCAACGGCTGTCATTCGGCATCTCCCGCTTTGATTCGGCGGTGTCGCGCTCGACACCGCAACGGAGTATGGCGAATGAGCCGAGTGTGCGGTAGGTAACGTTATGGAACTGTTACTTATTGGGTCGAGCGCCGAACGATTGATATGCAAGCGGCAACTTGCCTATGGTGGGGTCGTGGTCAACGTCTATCGCGCTCTCGACGACGAGACGAGGCGTGTCATCCTCGACGAACTGGCGACGAGCGACGGCCAGACGCTGTTCGAGATCTGTTCCCTGCTCTTGGTGCGGCATGGTCTCGGCCTCACACGTCAGGCGATCTCCCAGCACCTCGGCGTGCTCGAGTCGGCGGGGCTGGTCGTGACGGAGCGGCGTGGACGATCCAAATTTCATTACTTCGATTCCGAGCCACTCGCCGAGATCAGCAGACGATGGCCTGTCCGAGAGAGTGACGATCAATGAGAATCAACCTGACGAGTTTGTTCGTCGACGACCAGCGAGCGGCACTCGCCTTCTACACCGATGTGCTCGGCTTCGCGAAGCACCACGACATTCCCCTCGGCGACGACTCGTGGCTCACGGTCGTGTCGCCCGAATCGCCCGACGGCCCGCAACTGCTGCTGGAGCCGGCGCGGCACCCGGCGGTGAAGCCGTACCGGGATGCACTCGCCGAGGACGGTATTCCGCTCGCGCAGTTCGCCGTCGACGACGTCGAGGCCGAACATGCCCGGCTGACCGGAAGGGGCGTGGTGTTCACGCAACCGCCGACCGACATCGGGACCGCGGTCGTGGCCGTCTTCGACGACACGTGCGGCAACCTCATCCAGATCATCACGGAGAAGTCGACGTGACCCTGGCAGAGGTGATGGCCGAACTCGCCGCGCTCGAGGACCCGAAGGCGCGCGCGGTCAACGAGAAGCACGGTGACGATCACGGTGTGAACCTCGGCAAACTGCGCGCGATCGCGAAGCGGCTGAAGACGCAGCAGGAACTCTCGGGCCAGCTCTGGGCGACGGGGGACACCGCGGCGAGACTGCTGGCGCTCCTGATCTGCCGCCCCAAGGCGTTCGACCGCGACGAGTTGGATGCCATGATGCGCGACGCGCGCACCCCCAAGGTGCACGACTGGCTCGTGAACTATGTGGTGAAGAAGAACCCGCACTCCGAGGAGCTGCGCCTCGCCTGGTTCGCCGATCCGGATCCCGTTGTCGCGAGTGCCGGCTGGGCCCTGACCACCGAACGCGTGGCGAAGAAGCCCGAGGGCCTCGACCTCGCGGGCCTGCTCGACGTCATCGAGGCGGAGATGGCAGACGCCCCGGACCGTCTGCAGTGGGCGATGAACCACTGCCTGGCTCAGATCGGGATCGAGCACCCCGAGCTCCGTTCCCGGGCAATCGATATCGGGGAGCGCCTGGAGGTGCTCAAGGACTACCCGACGCCGCCGAACTGCACGTCTCCGTTCGCGCCCACCTGGATCAACGAGATGGTGCGCCGGCAACAGGTCCGGTGATTTCCGTCAGTACGAAGGAAGGATGGCCCGGGTGCCTGAAGTAGCTCGCAAGCGCCGCACCCAGCCGCCACCGCCCCATGTCCTCTACGAAGCGCTGACCGATCCCGATCGCGACCCGACACGCCCGTGGCTACTTCTCCAGGAGGACGAACAACGCCCCACGATCGCCGAATCCGTCGAGCCGAACCTCGTCGTGTGGACCTCGCTGTGGCCACTTCGCCCAGACGCCAACATCCGATTCGACATCGAGGGGCCGTCACGCGGCAGTGCAACGTTGACCTGGACGTTGATCCTCGACGATCCGGTCCCCGACGCCGCGACGATCATTCGTATGCGCAAGCGGCTGAACGTACTCATCAACGCCAACTTGCGCTTCACCTTCGGTCAATAGGCGCGCGCCGGAGGTGTCAGTCCGAGTCAGCGCGAACGCGCCGGTAGTGCTCGTAGATCACGCGCGAGCCGAACGTCATGGTCTCGATCAGGTCGCGCGGGACGTCTTCGGTGACCGGCGGCAGGAACGGCGTGCCGCCCCCTATGGCGGTGGGGTCGGATCATGATGTGTGTTCAGCCGAACCGGGCGCATCGTCCGGGGGCGCGATGGCCGCGGTGACGCGGTGCGCCAGTGCGCGCAGGTGGTCGATGAGTTCGGGTGGTTCGTGCACTCGGAAGCCGAACCCGAAAAGTCCGGTGTAGACGGCTATTTCGTCGAGTGAGTTCGAGCCGGTGTGCAGCAGGCAGTGCCCCTCGTCGATCGCCTCGATGACGCCGACGGTCGGCGGGATGCGATCCACAGCCACGGCCGCCGATACCTCGAGGGTGATGCGCGCCTGATAGCGATAGGGGGCGGTGCTGACCCCGCGCGACACCCAGCCGGTCAGGTCCACCTCGGGGGCCTCGCGCGGGGTGAATCGCGGTCCGTTGGGGATGCGCGGACGCAGGCGGTCGACACGGTACGTGCGCCAATCGTTCTTCTCGACATCCCAGCCGACCAGGTACCAGTGCCGCCCGGTGTGCACGAGCCGATGCGGTTCGGCCGCCCGCCGGATCTCGGTGCCGTCGTGCGTGCGGTAGTCGAAGCGGAGCTGTTCGTGGTCGCGGATCACGGCGGCGATCGTGGTGAGCACGTCCGGGTCCACAGCCGGGGTTCCGGCCGGCATGCTGACGGTCGCGGCCTGTAGCGCCGAGACGCGGTGGCGCAGTCGCGGCGGGAGGATCTGCTCCAACTTCGTCAGCGCCCGCAGCGAACTCTCCTCGATGCCGGTGATGGTTCCGCCCGCGGCGGTGCGCAGCCCGAGGACGACGGCGACCGCCTCGTCGTCGTTCAGCAGCAGCGGGGGCAACTTGGTTCCCGCGCCCAGTCGGTAGCCGGCCGCTCCGGCGACCGCATGCACGGGGTAGCCGAGGTTGCGCAGCTTGTCGATGTCGCGGCGGATGGTCCGCGCATCGACCCCCAGGCGCTCGGCCAGGTCGGCGCCGGTCCACACGCGGGGCGTCTGCAGGAGCGACAGGAGTTCGAGGAGTCGAGCCGAGGTTTCCAACACACCGCGCATTCTCCAGCAAACCTAGGGCGAAAGTTGTCCTAGCCGCTCCGTACGGTGATTCTCATGAGCGCAGAGATCACTCCCTTCCGTATCGATGTCCCCCAAGCCCAGCTCGACGACTTGCATCGGCGACTGGACGAGACCCGCTGGCCGGATGGCGTCACCGGAGTCGGCTGGGCGCAGGGCATTCCGCTCGACTACACCCAGGAGCTGGCGCGGTACTGGCGCACCACCTACGACTGGCGAGAGCAGGAGACGCGGCTCAACGCGTTCCCGCAGTTCCGCACCGAGATCGACGGCCACGACGTGCATTTCATCCATGTCCGGTCGGCCGAACCCGGTGCCATGCCTCTGATCCTCACCCACGGTTGGCCCGGATCGATCGTCGAGTTCCTCGACGTGATCGGTCCGCTGACCGACCCGGTCGCGCACGGCGGGCGGGCCGAGGACGCGTTCCATGTCGTCGTGCCGACGATCCCTGGATTCGGGTTGTCCGGGCCTGCTGTCGGCTGGTCGACCACCCGGGCCGCGCACGCCTGGGTGCAGCTGATGCACAGGCTCGGCTACGACCGCTACGCCGCGCATGGCGAAGACACCGGCGCGGCCATCTCCCGAGAGCTGGCGGTGATCGATCCCGAGCACGTCGTGGCACTGCACGTGACGATGATCGCCTCGGCCACCGTCACCCCCGAGACGGCCGACCTCGACAATCCCGCCGAGAAGCGCGCCCTGCAGCTGGCGCAACGCGCCCAGTACGAGCTCGGCGCCTACGCGATGCTGCAGGCCACCCGCCCGCAGACCCTGTCCTATGCGCTCGCCGACTCGCCGGTGGGTCAACTGGCATGGATCGTCGAACGCTTCAAGGACTGGACCGACTCGACAGACGTGCCAGAGGACGCCGTCGACCGCGACACGATGCTGACCAACGTCATGATCTATTGGCTCAACGGCACGGCGGGCTCGTCGGCGCGCTACTACTACGAAGGCGCCGCGACCTGGGGTGGACCCGAACCCGAGACCGATGTGCCGGTCGCGGTCGCCGTTTTGCCGCAAGACCTGGGCATCCCCGTCCGCCGCATCGCAGAGCAGAACCACAACATCGTGCGCTGGACCGAATTCGACCGGGGCGGCCACTTCGCGACTATGGAAGAACCCGACCTGATCATCGACGACTTGCGCGCCGCGTTCCGCGACTACCGCCAATAGACACGAAATCGCGGTGGTCAAGCAGTGGTCTCTACGGGTTCAGCGGCGAGGGATGTGTGGGTTCATACACACCGAGTGCTCCGCCACCGGGCAGCGTGAGGTGGGTGATCAATCCCCACCGTTCGCGCCGCAGGTCCGAGCATGCAACACCATGTTCAGCCATCTGCTCAACGAACGCCTCGACGTCGTCACACATCAGAAACAGCTCGTGCACGCCATCGGCGTCGGCTGGATGTATGGCCAGCTCGGCCGGCGGAAGGGCGAAGATCAACCAGCCCTGCCCGGCATCGACGGACGGATAGTCGAGCACGTCGCGGAAGAACGCCCGGTCTGCCTCGGCGTCGGTGCTGTAGAGGACAACATGCGCTCCACGAATCATGTTCTGACCCTAGTTCGCGGCACAAGACGGAAACGAGGTCACGGACTCTTCCGAGTTCGTGACCTCGTCGTGTGCAGTTCGTGGAACTGCTGGTGGTGCGCGAGGGGGGACTTGAACCCCCACGTCCTGAGACACCAGGACCTAAACCTGGCGCGTCTGCCAATTCCGCCACTCGCGCGTGCCGAAACAGACTACTTCACGGCGTCCTCGGTCGGCGCGAGCAGCGTCATGAGCAGGTCCAGCTGCTGCTCGCGTGAGGCGACGCCGAGCGTGTGACCGACCATCCGCTCCTGTGAGGCGCGCATGAAACAGCCGCTGACAAGCGTGTAGGCGACCGTCTCCGGATCGACGTCGGCGCGCACGACGCCGAGGCGCTGCTGCTGCTCGAGGTAGGCGCCCAACATCGTGATCCCGCGATGCGGGCCGAGGTCGTTGTCCCGCATGTGTGTGCCGAGCGCCTCGCGCAGGTCGGCGTCCGACTGCGCCGCGGTGAGTACATCCACGGCCGGGTCCAGGAACGCCTCGACCGCCGCCATGAACCCGGCCAGGGTGCCGCGCAGGTCGGGCCCGGCGAACCCCCGCTGATTGAGGTCGGCCAGCGGGCGCAGGCCCCGCTCGAACACCGCCAGCAGCAGGCCGAAGCGGTCCGTGAAGTGGTAGTAGATGCTGCCCTCGGACACCCCGGCCCGTCTCGCGACCTCGCGGGTGGTCAGCTTCGCGACGCCGCGTTCGCGCAGTACAGCAAGGGTCGCGGACAGGATCTCCTCGCGGCCGCCGGAGGGTGGCCTGCCGCGGCGCGGGGCGGGTGCGGTGGTCATGGTGAGCCGAGCCTACCGGGCGCGAAAAGATTATTGAGCCAACACTCAGAAATGATGTTATTTTTGAGTTCACACTCAGGAAAGGGGTGGGGTCATGGCTCGGAAATGGTGGACCCTAATTGCCGTATGCACAGGGGTGTTCATGCTCTTGCTCGACGTGACGATCGTGAACGTCGCGCTGCCCGACATCCAGCGCGAATTCGGCGCCTCGCTCACCGATCTGCAGTGGGTGATCGACGCGTACGCGCTCACCCTCGCGGCCTTCCTGCTCACCGCGGGAACGATCGCGGACAAGTACGGCAGGCGGCTGGTCTTCGCCGTCGGCCTCGTCGTGTTCACCGTCGGTTCGCTGCTGTGCGGGGTGGCCAACTCGCTGGTGCTGCTGTCCGTCTCGCGGGCGGTTCAGGGCGTGGGCGGCGCGATCATGTTCGCGACTTCCCTCGCGTTGCTGGCGGGCGCGTTCGCGCCTCGCGAGCGGGGCGTCGCCTTCGGCGTGTTCGGCGCCGTCACCGGTGTGGCGGTGGCGGTGGGCCCGGTGCTCGGCGGAGCTCTCACGAGCGGGCTGTCGTGGCGGTGGATCTTCTTCGTCAACCTCCCGATCGGGATCGCCGCGCTGGCGGTGACGCTGCTGCGGGTCGACGAGTCGCGGGCGCCGACAGCGCACCGGGTGGACTGGGCGGGCTGCGTGACGTTCAGCGCCGCGCTGGGCGCGCTGGTGTTCGGGCTGATCCGCAGCCACGTCGACGGCTGGGGGTCGGTCACGGTGGCCGGTTCGCTGATTGCCTCCGTGGTCCTCCTCGTGGCCTTCGTCGTCGTCGAAAAGACCTCGGCCGCTCCGATGTTGGACCTCAGCCTGCTGCGGGTGCCGACCTTCGGCGGCGGCTTGATCGCCGCGTGGGCCATCTCCGCCTCGTTGTTCTCGCTGCTGACCTACCTGGTCATCTTCCTGCAGGGCATCCAGGGCTACTCGGCCGTCGAGACCGGGCTGCGGTTCCTGCCGTTGACCCTTGCGATCTTCGTGACCGCGGGAGTGGCAGGCCGGCTCAGCGACGTGGTCCCGGTGCGCTGGTTGATCGGCCCCGGGTTCGTCTTGGTCGCGGCCGGGCTCTGGCTGATGCGCGATGTCGACCCGGCGGCCAGTTGGACCCAGTTCGTCCCCGGCTTCCTCGTCGCCGGAGCGGGGGCCGGGCTCATCAACCCGCCGCTCGCCTCGACCGCGGTGGGCGTCGTCGAGCAGGACCGCGCGGGCATGGCCTCGGGCATCAACTCGACGTTCCGGCAGGTCGGCATCGCGACCGGCGTCGCCGCCCTCGGCAGCCTGCTGGCCTCGCGGATGGACGACTCGGTACGAGCGGCCCTGTCGGAGGGTCCGCTCGCGGGCAGGGCAGGGGAGTTCGCGGACGCGGTCAGCAGCGGCAGTACCGCGTCGGCGATCGGTTCGCTGCCGCCCGAACTCCGTGGGCTCGCGGCGCAGGCCGCGGGTACCGGATATGCGGAGGCGCTCGACAGCATCCTGCTGATCGGTTCGGTTACCGCGGCGCTGGCGGCGATCGCGACGCTGCTGCTCATCCGGTCCCGCGACTTCGTCGAGGCGTCGGGGGAGCTGGAGTCGAGCGAGCAGGAGGCCGCAATTCCGGTCTGAGGGCTGCTGTCACGTGGTGTGGTTCCGGCGGTGTCGCGCGTCGGGGCCACGCCCCGTTTGGTAGAGCTGACGGCATGGGAACTCTCAAGGTCACCGACAACGCGCTCCACCTGACTCTTTCGACGCTGGAGAAGATCGGTGCGCTCCACGGCGACGTCGAGGTCCCGTTGAGTTCGATCCTCGCCGTCGACGTGTGTCCGGACGGGCTGTCGGCACCGCGCGGGATGCGTGCGCCGGGGTTGGGGGTGCCAGGATGGCGCAAACTCGGCACCTGGCGATCGCGGGGGCGCCGCGAGTTCGTCGATGTGCGCAGGGGGCAGCCGGCGGTGCGGGTCGAACTCGCGGGTCAGTCGTTCGCCGCGCTCTTGGTCGGAGTCGACGATCCGCAGGCTCTCGCGCGGCGACTCGGCGGGCTGTCGGGGTAGTCGGAACCGTGCGCGCTTTTCACCCCCACCGGGGTGCAACTCACGCACGGGCGGCGGAGCCGTTGATAACGAGTTGGTAACGATCAATATGAGGGGTTCCTCAGGTTTCGCGCCGGGTCGTTTTCGGTCCGGCCAGCGCGTTCTCTCCTTACCCGCGAGTCACTTGTGAAGCCGATTTGTGACCTGCGTCACGCCTACTACCTGGTAGAACGCTTGTCCAGGTCGCAAACGTGAGGAAATCCTCACCATTCTGTGCGAGCCTGATCGCGTCCCCGAAGATCCGTCCGTGGCCTGCCGATGGCCGCGTGTGGCCCGAGATCTCGGTGGGCATCGACCAGGAGAGGACAGTCAATCGTGACGATCGACGAGAGCACGCCGGTGGGTAAGGGAAGCGGCACCGGAGGGTCGCGGATTTCTGCGCGCGCCGGGTCTCCGAAGTCCGCGCTGCGCGATCGGCTCGTGGCCGGTGAGCCGTACGCGCTCGCGTTCGGCGGCCAGGGCGCGGCATGGCTGGCCCCCCTCGAGGAGCTGATCCGCGACAACGGCCTCGAACCCGACATGACCGACCTCGTCAACGAGGCGGCGGCCCTCCTCGCGCCCGTCGCGCAGGACCTGCTCGTGGTCCGGCCCGCGGGCTTCGACCCCATCGGCTGGATCCTCGAGCAGGACGTCGTGGATGAGGATGTCACCCCGGCCGGTCCCTCGGCCGCGGCGCTCACCTCCGCCTCGGTGTCTCTGCCCGGCGTCTTCCTCGCGCAGCTCGCCGCCCTGCGGTCGCTGCGCCTGCAGGGCCTCGACCCCGCCCAGCACGCGCCTGTCGCCGTGATCGGCCACTCGCAGGGCATGCTCGGCGTGCAGGCCGTCGCCGACGGCGGCGCCACCGACGGCTCCCTCCTGGCCATCGCGCAGCTGATCGGCGCGGCCGCGGTCCTGGTCGGCCGGCGCCGCGGCGTCATCGGCGGCGCCGAGCGCGCCCCCATGCTCGCCATCTCCGATGTGGACCCGGATCGCATCCAGGCCATCGTGGACGAGGTCGCCACGGGCGTCGACGCCGAGCGCGCCGCCGTGATGGCCATCCGCAACGGCCGTCGCCGCGTCGTGGTCTCCGGCACCCCGGCGCAGCTGGCCCGCGTCCAGCAGCGAGCCGAGCAGATCGCCGAGGACGAGGCGCGCGAGCGCGACGCCAAGAAGCGCGGCGGCGCCGTGTTCTCGCCGGTCTTCGAGCCGCTCGCGGTGGAGATCGGCTTCCACCACCCGGCGCTCGCGGATGCCGTCGACACGGTCGGCGCCTGGGCCGTCCGTTGCGGACTCGACCCCGAGCTCGCCAGCAAGCTGGCCGGCCTCTGCCTCGTCGACCCCGTCGACTGGGTCGCGGCCGTGGACTCCGTGGTCGACGCGGGCGCGGCCTGGGTCCTCGACCTCGGCCCCGGCGACCTGCTCACCCGCATGACGGCCGGTTCGCTGCGCGGGCACGGCGTCGGCATCGTCGCGGCGTCCACGCGCGTGGGCCAGCGCCACCTCATCACCCCGGGCGCGGCGCCCGAGGTGGCGAAGGCCTGGAGCGAGTTCAAGCCGACCCTGGTGTCGCTGCCCGACGGCAAGGTCGGCGTCGAGACCGCGTTCACCCGGCTGACCGGGCGGTCACCGATCCTGCTCGCAGGCATGACCCCGACCACCGTCGACGCGAAGATCGTCGCCGCGGCGGCCAACGCCGGCCACTGGGCCGAGCTGGCCGGCGGCGGCCAGGTCACCGAGAAGATCTTCACCGACCGGGTCGCCGAGCTGCAGACCCTGCTCGAGCCGGGCCGCGCGGTCCAGTTCAACTCGCTGTTCCTGGACCCGTACCTGTGGAAGCTCCAGCTCGGCGGCAAGCGGCTGGTGCAGCGGGCGCGCTCCGCGGGCGCCCCGATCGACGGCGTCATCGTCACGGCAGGGATCCCCGAGCTGGACGAGGCCGTCGCACTGATCGAGGAGCTGTCCGAGGTCGGCATCGGCCACGTCGCGTTCAAGCCCGGCACGGTCGCCCAGATCCGCTCGGTCATCCGGATCGCCAACGAGGTCCCCGACTTCCCGGTGATCGTGCACATCGAGGGCGGCAAGGCAGGCGGACACCACTCCTGGGAGGACCTCGACGACCTGCTCGTCACCACCTACGCCGAGCTGCGTGCCCGGCCGAACCTGGTGATCTGCGTCGGCGGCGGCATCGGCACCCCTGAGCGGGCCGCCGACTACCTGACCGGACGCTGGTCCACCGAGGCCGGCTACCCGGCGATGCCGGTCGACGGCATCCTCGTGGGCACCGCCGCCATGGCGACGCTCGAGGCCACCACCGCCCCCGACGTGAAGCAGCTGCTGGTGGACACCCCCGGCACCCCCGACTGGGTCGGGGCGGGCACCGCGACCGGCGGCATGGCCTCCGGCCGCAGCCAGCTCGGCGCCGACATCCACGAGATCGACAACGCCGCCTCGCGCACCGGCCGCCTGCTCGACGAGGTCGCCGGTGACGCCGACGCCGTCGCCCAGCGCCGCGACGAGATCATCGCCGCGCTCGACATCACGGCCAAGCCGTACTTCGGCGACGTCGCCACCATGACCTACGAGCGCTGGCTGCGCCGCTACCTGGAGCTGGCCGTCGGGATCGACTCGGCCAAGACGTTCGACTGCGGCACCGACTGGGCGGAGGCATACGCCGACGCGACCGAGTCGGTCTGGCTCGACGGCACCTGGCGCGACCGCTTCGCCGAGATGCTGCGCCGCGCCGAGGCCCGGCTGCACCGCAACGACCGCGGCCCGATCCGGACCCTGTTCAACGACGAGCTGGTCCTCGAGCGCCCCGAGGCCGCGCTGTGCGCCCTCAAGGCCGCCTACCCGGACGCGGGATCGGTCGTGCTGCACCCGGCCGACGTGCCGTTCTTCACCGCCCTGTGCAAGACCCCGGGCAAGCCGGTCAACTTCGTGCCGGTCATCGACAAGGACGTCCGTCGCTGGTGGCGTTCGGATTCCCTGTGGCAGGCACACGACCCGCGCTACACCGCCGACCAGGTGTGCATCATCCCGGGCACCGTTGCCGTCGCCGGTATCACCGAGGTGGACGAGCCCGTCGGCGACCTGCTCGACCGCTTCGAGCGGGCCACCACCGATGAGCTGCTGGCCGCGGGTGCCGCGCCGACCGCCGTCGCGAGCCGCAGGCACGCGGCCACGGCCCGCGGTCTGCTCGGTGTCGTGCTGTCCGCGCCCGACGTCCTGTGGGCCTCGCGCCTGACCCGCAACCCCGTGCACCGTCTCGGCGACCTCGCCGACTGGACGGTCGACGGCGACAGCGCCACCCACGCCCGGACCGGCGCCATCCTGAACGCGGTGGACGCCGAGCACGCCGAGCTGACCGTTCCGCTGCTCGCCGACCGCGCCGTGCGGATCCGGATCACCGTGCCCGCCTCGACCCGTGACGGCGGCGCCCCGGTGGTGACCGCGGCGGACGCCGAGGCCGCCATGTCGGCGCTGCTCGGGGTCGCGGCAGGCCAGGACCTGCCCGCCGTCAAGAACGGTGCGGCGCGCGTCAACCTCGCCTGGGTGCCCGACCGGGTCGCCGACCACGCGGGCGTCACCGGCGCCGGGTTGCCCGAGTCGCTCGCCATCGGCACCAGCGCGGTGCCGGACGTCGTCGTCGGTGCCTGCTGGCCCGCCGTGTTCGCGGTGCTCGGCGCCGCCACCACGGCAGAGGGCGCGCACGTCATCGAGGGCATGCTCGACCTGGTCCACCTCGACCACGCCGTTGACCTCGTCGGGGCGATCCCGACCGAGACCAGCGTGCTCACCGTGAAGGCCGAGTCCGTCGCCGTCGTCGACACCGACATGGGTCGCGTCGTCGAGGTGCACGTCGAGGTGGGGGCCATGCGCGAGCACGGCACCGCCGCGCCGACCTTCGCAAAGCTGGTGGAGCGCTTCGCGATCCGCGGCCGCACCGGTGCCGGCGAGCTGGCCGACCCGGCCAGGGCCGGCGGCTCGCTGACCGATGCGGTCACCGACACCCCGCGCCGTCGTCGCCGCCAGGCCACGATCGTCGCGCCGCGGCACATGGGCGCCTTCGCGGGCGTCTCGGGCGATCACAACCCGATCCACACCTCCGACGCGGCCGCGCTGCTCGCCGGGCTCGGCAGCCCGATCGTGCACGGCATGTGGCTCTCCGCCGCCGCCCAGCAGGTCGTCACCGCCATCGATCCGTCGGCGGTCGTGCCGCCGCGCAGGCTGACCGCGTGGACCGCCCGCTTCCTCGGCATGGTCCGACCCGGCGCCGAGATCGACGTCCGCGTCGACCGCATCGCCTACGACGGCGGCGCCGAGGTCATCGAGGTCGGCTGCCGGGTGGACGGCGACCTGGTGATGGTCGCCTCCGGCCGCACCGCCGCGCCGAAGACCGTGTACGCCTTCCCCGGCCAGGGCATCCAGCGCCCCGGCATGGGCCTCGACGCCCGCGCCCGGTCCAAGGCCGCGCGGGAGATCTGGGACCGCGCCGACAAGCACACCCGCGAGGCGCTCGGCTTCTCGATCCTGGCCGTGGTCCGCGACAACCCGACCGTCCTCAAGGCGCGCGGGGTCACCCACAAGCACCCCGACGGCGTGCTGCACCTGACCCAGTTCACCCAGGTCGCGATGGCCGTGCTGGGCGTCGCCCAGGTGGCGGAGCTGCGCGAGTCCGGCGCCTTCGTGGAGGACTCGCTGCTGGCCGGCCACTCCGTCGGCGAGTACAACGCGCTCGCGGCGGTCGCAGGCGTGCTGCCGCTCGAGGCAGTGCTCGAGGTCGTGTTCCAGCGCGGGTCCGCGATGCACGCCCTTGTGCCCCGCGACGAGGCGGGCCGCTCGAACTACCGCCTGGCCGCGATCCGGCCGTCGCAGATCGGCGTCGCCGACGAGGACCTCGCGGAGTTCGTGGCCGGCGTCGCCTCGGAGACCGGTGAGTTCCTCGAGATCGTGAACCTGAACCTGCGTGGCTCGCAGTACGCGATCGCGGGCACCGTTGCCGGTCTGGACGCGCTCGAGGTCGAGATCGACACCCGCCGTGAGGCTTTCGGTGGCAAGCGGGCCTACATCCAGATCCCCGGCATCGACGTGCCGTTCCACTCCACCGTGCTGCGCGGCGGCGTGGACGACTTCCGCGAACGGCTGCTCGCGCTGCTGCCGCAGGAGATCGATCCCGCGATCCTGATCGGGCGGTACATCCCGAACCTGGTGCCGAAGCCCTTCTCGCTCGAGCGTGAGTTCGTGCAGGAGATCGCCGACCTGGTGCCCTCGGAGCAGCTGGCCGCGGTGCTCGCCGACTTCGACGCGCACGCCGCCGACCCGTCCGCACTGACCCGCGTGGTGCTCGCCGAGCTGCTGGCCTGGCAGTTCGCCAGCCCGGTCCGGTGGATCGAGACGCAGGACCTGCTCTTCGGCGACGAGGCCGACGGCGGCCTCGGGGTCGAGCGCTTCGTCGAGATCGGTCTCGGCGCGGTGCCCACCGTGGCGAACCTGGCCTCGCAGACCCTCAAGCTGCCCGGTCGTTTCGGCAACCCGGTCGAGGTGCTCAACATCGAGCGCGAGGCGGGCATCGTCTTCTCGACCGACACCGACCCGGCGCCCGTCGAGGACGACGAGCCCGAGGCCCCCGTGGCCGAGACCGCAGCGCCCGCAGCCGCGGCCGCGCCCGCACCCGTCGCCGCCCCGGCGGCGGCCACCGGCGGCCCGCGCCCCGACGACATCGCGTTCTCGGCCTCGGACGCCACCGCCGTGCTCATCGGGCTGTGGACCAAGCTGCGTCCCGACCAGATCGGCCCCGTCGACACCATCGAGGCGCTCTGCGACGGTGTGTCCTCGCGCCGCAACCAGCTGCTCGTCGACCTCGGCGCGGAGCTGTCCCTCGGCGCCATCGACGGCGCGGCGGATGCCGACATGGGCTCGCTCGCGGTCACCGTCAACAAGCTGGCGCGCACCTACAAGCCGTTCGGCCCGGTGCTCACCGACTCGGTGAACGACCACCTGCGCAAGGTGTTCGGGCCCTCGGGCCGTCGCCCCGCCGCCATCGCGGAGCGGGTCGCGAAGGTGTGGGAGCTCGGATCCGGCTGGGCCAGCCACGTCACCGCCGAGGTGGCGCTCGGCACCCGTGACGGGTCGAGCGTTCGAGGCGGGGCGCTCGGCGGCCTGCACGAGGGCGCCCTCGCCGACGGCGCCGCGGTGGACGCGGTGATCGACGCCGCCGTCCAGTCCGTCGCCTCCCGTCGGGGCGTCGCCGTGTCGCTGCCCGCCACCGGTGGCGGGGCAGGCGGCACCGTGGACGCCGCCGCGCTCGGCGAGTTCACCGAGCACATCACCGGCCGCAACGGCGTGCTGGCCTCCGCGGCCCGGCTGGTGCTCGAGCAGCTCGGACTGTCCGACGAGGTCACCTCCGGCCCCGCCGACACCGACTCCGCGCTGGTGGACCTGGTGTCCACCGAGCTGGGCTCGGACTGGCCGCGTCTGGTCGCGCCGGCCTTCGACGCACGCAAGGCCGTCCTGATCGACGACCGGTGGGCGACCGCCCGCGAGGACCTGGCCCGGCTGTGGATCGGCGACCACGCGACCGTGGTCTCCGTGACCGAGGCGGACTTCACCGGCGCGGGCAGTGCCGTGGCCGCGCATGCCGACTGGTGGCGTCAGCGGGCCGAGGCCGAGGGCCGTGAGGAACTCGTCCAGGTCTACGCCGACATCGCCGCGGCGGCCGCCGTCACCGACGACGAGCCCGGCGTCTGGTCCGATCAGGTTGCCGTCGTGACCGGAGCAAGCAAGGGCTCCATCGCTGCCTCGGTCGCGGGTGGCCTGCTGCGCGGCGGCGCGACGGTCTTCGTGACCACCTCGCGCCTGGACTCCGAGCGGCTCGGCTTCTACCGGAAGCTGTACCGCGCCAACGCCCGTGCCGGCGCAGCCCTCTGGGTGGTGCCCGCCAACATGGCGTCCTACGCGGACGTCGACGCGCTGATCTCCTGGATCGGCGAGGAGCAGACGGAGACCGCAGGCGGAGCCAAGAAGCTGGTCAAGGAGGCCGTCACCCCGACGATGCTCTTCCCGTTCGCCGCGCCCCGGGTCGGCGGCGAGCTCTCCGACGCGGGGGCCCGCGCCGAGATGGAGATGCGGGTCCTGCTGTGGTCGGTCGAGCGGCTGATCGGCGGGCTGTCGAAGATCGGCTACGACCGCGACGTCGACACCCACCTGCACGTGGTGCTGCCGGGCTCCCCGAACCGGGGTCTGTTCGGTGGCGACGGTGCCTACGGCGAGTCGAAGGCCGCGCTCGACGCGGTGGTCATGCGGTGGAACGCGGAGCGGACCTGGGCCGAGCGGGTCACCCTCGTGCACGCGCTGATCGGCTGGGTGCGCGGCACCGGGCTGATGGGCGGCAACGACCCGATGGTCGAGGCCGTCGAGGCCAAGGGCGTGCGCACCTGGTCCACCGACGAGATGGCCGAGCAGTTGCTGGCGGCCTGCACGCAGGAGACCGTCACCGCGGCCGTCACCGCGCCGGTCCAGCTGGACCTGACCGGCGGCCTGGCGGAGGTCGACCTCGACCTGGTGGCCCTCGCCCGCGAGGCGGCCGACGCCGAGAAGGCGGCGGCCGACGAGCCCGAGGAGGACACGGCCGACACCGTCGACGCGCTGCCCGCGCCGCCGCGGATCGGGGACGCCCCGGCCGCGCCGTCGTGGCCCGAGTTGGACGTCGCCCCGTCCGACCTGGTGGTGATCGTCGGTGCCGGTGAGCTCGGACCCTACGGCTCGTCCCGCACCCGCTTCGAGATGGAGGTCGACGAGCAGCTCTCCGCGGCAGGCGTTCTCGAGCTGGCATGGAACACCGGTCTGGTCACCTGGGAGAGCGACCCGGTCGCGGGCTGGTACGACACCGAGACCGGTGAACTCGTGCCCGAGGCGGAGATCGCGGACCGTTACCACGACACCGTCGTCGAGCGGTGCGGCATCCGCACCTACGGGGACGAGGGCGCCATGGTCGACAACACGGCCCCGCTGCTCACCTCCGTGTTCCTCGACAAGGACCTCACGTTCGTGGTCGGCAGCGAGGCGGAGGCCAGGGCCTTCGTCGACTCCGATCCGGAGCACACGGTCGCGGCGGCCGTGCCGGACAGCGGCGACTGGCAGGTCACCCGCAGGGCCGGCACCGAGATCCGGGTGCCCCGCAAGGCGAAGTTGACCCGCACCGTCGGCGGCCAGATCCCCACCGGTTTCGACGTCACCAAGTGGGGCATCCCCGCGGACATGGCCGGATCGGTGGACCGGGTGGGCCTGTGGAACCTGGTCACCACGGTGGACGCGTTCCTCACCGGCGGCTTCACCCCCTCGGAGCTGCTGCGCTGGGTGCACCCCTCCGCGGTGGCGAACACCCAGGGCACCGGCATGGGCGGCATGACGTCCATGCGCTCGCTCTACATCGACACCCTGCTGGGCGAGTCCCGCGCGAACGACATCCTGCAGGAGGCCCTGCCGAACGTCATCGCGGCGCACGTGGTCCAGTCCTATGTCGGCGGCTACGGCGCGATGGTGCACCCGGTCGCGGCGTGCGCCACGGCGGCGGTCTCGGTCGAGGAGGGCGTCGACAAGATCCGCCTCGGCAAGGCGCAGCTGGTGGTCGCAGGCGGCTTCGACGACCTCGGCATCGAGGGCATCGTCGGCTTCGGCGACATGTCCGCGACGGCGAAGTCCGAGGACATGCTGGCCAAGGGGATCGACGAGCGTCGGTTCTCCCGCGCCAACGATCGTCGTCGCGGCGGCTTCGTCGAGTCCGCGGGCGGCGGCACCATCCTGCTGGCCAGGGGAGACCTGGCGCTGGAGATGGGACTGCCGGTGCTCGGTGTGGTGGCGTGGGCGGGCTCGTTCGCCGACGGCGTGCACACCTCGATCCCGGCCCCCGGAATCGGCGCGCTCGGTGCCGGACGCGGCGGCCAGGACTCGCAGCTGGCGCTCTCGCTCAACGCGCTCGGTGTCACCGCCGACGACATCTCCGTGGTGTCCAAGCACGACACCTCCACGGCCGCAAACGATCCGAATGAGGCCGAGCTGCACGAGCGGCTCGGGGCGGCGCTGGGTCGCAGCGCGGGGGCCCCGCTGTTCGTGGTCTCGCAGAAGAGCCTGACCGGGCACGCGAAGGGCGGCGCCGCGGCGTTCCAGCTGATCGGCCTGTGCCAGGTGCTCGCCAAGGGCGTCATCCCGCCGAACCGCAGCCTGGACTGCGTGGACGAGAAGATGACCGAGTTCTCGCACCTGGTCTGGCCGCGTGAACCGCTTCGCTTCGGCGAGCGGCTCCCGCTCCGGGCGGGCCTGCTGACCAGCCTCGGCTTCGGTCACGTGTCCGGCCTGATCGCGGTGGTGCACCCGCAGGCGTTCGTCGAGTCGATCCCGGCGGCCGCGCGTGCGGACTACCTGGCGAAGGCTCAGGAGCGCACGATCGCCGGGCAGCGTCGACTCGCGTCGGCGATGTGCGGGGGAGCGGACCTGTACGAGCGGCCCGCGGACCGTCGCTTCGGCGGGGATGCAGTGCCCGCGAAGGCGGCTCGTCAGCTCGAGGCGGACATGCTGCTGCACGAGCAGGCCCGGCTCGGCGCCGACGACGTCTACCGATCCGGATTGCCGGGGTGCCAGTGATGGCCATTCTGGGAATCGGATACGACCTGGTCACCGTCACCGAGTTCGCGGAGCAGATGAACCGTCCGGGAACGGCCATGCTGTCCAGCTTCCGGCCGGGGGAGCGCCGCTACGCGGAGTCCAAGAGCCCCGACCCGGCCCGCCACTACGCGGTGCGCTGGGCGGCGAAGGAGGCGGTGATCAAGGCATGGGCGTCGTCCCGGTTCGCCCGGCCGCCGTCAGTGGGTGACAACGCCTACGCGCAGATCGAGGTGGTCAACGACGCGTGGGGCAGGCCGAGCATCAAGCTGCACGACGAGGCCGCGGAGTTCCTGCCCGGCGCGATCATCCACCTGTCGCTGACCCACGACGGCGACATGGCGGGCGCCATGGTCGTCATCGAGGAGCCCGACCTGGTGGTGCCGGTCGCCGACTAGCGAACGGACGACGGATTGACGAGGCCGGCCCGCGGAGCGATCCGCGGGCCGGCCTCGTCCCCGTTCGGCGGCCTTGCACCTGACGCGACGTGAGGTCCTAGCGTGGCGGCATGACTGCAGACGAGAACGACGGGATGTTGACGGAGCAGGACGTGATCGACGCGGCGACGCGGTTGCCGGGGGTGGTCGTGGTGACCGCCGACGAGGCGAGCGGGGCGCCCGAAGCCTCCCGGGGTGACTCGTTCGTCCACCTCGACCCGGACCGGAAGTTCCCGTTCGCGACGATCGTGACCCAGGACGTGCCCGGTTGGGACACCTACTCGGCGCTGGATCGTGACGGTGCGTTCCGCGTGAACTTCGGCGTCGGTCGGGCCGGGTTCGAGGAGCTGCTCGGCTACCCGCCTGCCGCACACGCCGCGCACGCGGACTGGATCGACTTCACCGTCGGCGACCGGCTGCTGCCGCACCCGACGTACGCTGCGCAGTCCTGGGTGTCGATCGTGTGTCCCACGCGGGCGAGCCTCCCGCTGGTGCAGGACCTGTTCGACCGGGCCCGCGCGCACGCCGCGCGCCGTCGCCGGACGGGTGACGGTGGGCGATGATCGGAGTATGGACGACGGGTACACGGTCGGGGAGCTCGCGCGGCTGTCCGGCGTCTCGGTGCGGACCCTGCACCACTACGACGCCATCGGGCTGCTGACGCCGCACGCGCGCAGCACCGCCAACCACCGGCGGTACACGGGCGCCGATGTCGCGCGGCTGCGTCAGATCCTGTTCTACCGGGAGCTCGAGTTCGGCCTCGAGGAGATCGCGGAGATCCTGGCCGATCCCGCGGTGCACCCTGACGCGCATCTGCGCAGGCAGCACCGGCTGCTGCGCGAGCGCCGGGCCCGCATCGACGGCCTGCTCGACGCCGTCGAACACGAACTGCGGGCGAGCGGCTCGGGCATCGCGCTGACCGCCGCCGAGCAGCTCGAGATATTCGACACCGACCGCTTCGGTTCCGCGCTCGCGGAGGTCGAGCAGCAGTGGGGGGTCGACGCCCACACGGCGGCCTATACGAAGGAGGACTGGGCGGCGATCAAGGCGGAGGCCGATTCCGACATCGCGTCCTTCGCGGCCGCATTGGCCGCGGGCGAGCCCGCCGACGGCGAGGTCGCGATGCGGGCCGCCGAGGATCACCGGACGCACCTGGCGCGCTGGTTCTTCCCCTGCAGCCATCGGCAGCACCGAAAGGTGGCCGCGCACTACCTGTCCGACCCGGCGACCGTCGCGCAGTGGGACGAGATCGCACCGGGGTTCGCGTGGTACGTGCACGACGCGATCGTGGCGAACGCCGATCGCGCCGGTTCGTGACCGCCCGCTCAGGTGGAGCGCGATTCCTTCTCGGCGACGAGGAGGTACGCGGCCATCAGCCGCTTCAGCTCGTCGACGGCGTCCGCGTGGCTCTGCCCGTCCTGGACCGAGAAGTTGAGCATCGAGTACACGACGTGGACGAGGACCTCGGCCATCATCGTGCGGCGGTCGCGTTCGGTGCGCGGGGTCAGTGGCGCGAGCATCCGGGAGATCTGCTCGGCGAGCTGGCGCTCCTGGATCTTTCCGGTGGCCCGCGTCGACGGGGTGGACTGCATCGCCAGCCACACCTCGCGCCGCGACGGGTCCGAGGTCCACAGCTTCGCCAGGTGATCGACGAAGTTGTTAAGGAACCGCAGCCAGTCGAGTGAGGGCACCTCGCCGTTGAACTGCTCGAGTTCGTCGCGCACCGAGGTGAAGTCCTGCCGGTTCAGTTCGCACACGATCACGTACTTGTTGGCGAAGAACTGGTAGAGCGTGCCGATGGGGACATCGGCCCGAGACGCCACCTCCTCGCAGGTGAACGACTCGAACCCGACATCGGTGAGCAGGTCCCGCGACGAGGCGAGCAGGGCGTCGAACTTTCGTCGGCTGCGCTCCTGGGTCGGCCTCTTGCGGGGGAGCAGTTCCTCCAGCGCGGCTGGGTCGGCACCAGCCTCCAGGGCCGGGTCCGCGCGGCGCGAGGTTCGGCTGCTGGTCATGGACTCCACCTGTCCAGGTTATCCGTCTTTGTCGCCGGATCCGATGAACCCCGGGTTCTGGGTGTTTCCCGGGGTATCGGATACCCGGGGGAGCTACCGGGTGACGCGGTTGCGGTACAGGACGTTCGCCCAGACGAACCCGACCGCCGCGATCACCGCGCACCAGGCCACCGCGAGCCAGGCACTGTTGCCGATCGGGGTGCCCATCAGCAGGCCGCGGACCGTCTCGATGATCGGGGTGATCGGCTGGTTCTCTGCGAACCACCGCAGCCAGGTCGGCATCGTCTCGGCAGGCACGAAGGCGCTGCTGACGTACGGCAGGAACATGATGACGAAGGTGAACCCGCCCGCCGCCTCCGGGTTCTTCGCCAGCAGGCCGAGGGCCGTCGACAGGTACGACAGGACGAAGACGAAGGCCGCGATCATCCCGATCACGCCGAGCCACTTCATCGGGTCGCTGGTCGGGCGGAAGCCCATCAGCAGGGCGACCGCGAAGACGATCGCAGTGGTGAGCAGGTTGCGGACCACGCTGGCGAGCACGTGCCCGGTCAGGAACGAGGACTGGGCGATGGGTAGCGTCCGGAACCGGTCGATGATGCCCTCGGTCATGTCGGACGAGACGCCGACCGCGGTCGTCGAGGCGCCGAAGGCGGCGCACAGCAGGATGATTCCGGGCACCACGTAGTTGATGTATGCGGTGCCGGTGTCGATCGCGCCACCGAAGACGTACACGAACAGCAGCATCAGCATGATCGGCAGCGCGACCGCCATGATCATCGAGTCCGGGCTGCGCAGCAGGTGTTTGAGGCTTCGGCGCAGCATTGCCAGCGAGTCGGCGGCGACGGCGGTGCGGGGCAGGGTCTGGGTGCTCATCGGGCTGCTGCTTTCGTGGTCGGGGCGTCGGCGTCGCGGGGCGAGCCGGTGAGGGCGAAGAAGACGTCGTCGAGGTCGGGCGTGTGCAGGGCGAACTTCTCGACCGAGATGTCGTCGTCGATGCGGTCGAGCAGGGCGCGCAGGGACGCGATGCTGCCGTCGGTTGGCACCTCGACGGTGAGGGTCTCGGGGCGCGTGACGGACCCGGGCAACGCGCCCGCGGCCCGGTCCAGCTGGGCGGGATCGGTGAGTTGCAGCTCCATGTGTCCGCCATGGACGAGCCGCTTGAGCTCGTCGGCGGTGCCCTCGGCCACGATCCGGCCCCCGTCGATGACGGCGATCCGGTCGGCGAGCTCGTCGGCCTCGTCGAGGTACTGGGTGGTGAGGAAGATGGTCACGCCGCTCGCGACCAGCTCACGGATGACGATCCACATGTCGCGGCGGCTGCGCGGGTCCAGACCGGTCGTCGGCTCGTCGAGGAACACCACCTTCGGGTTCGCCACCAGGCTCATCGCCAGGTCGAGGCGCCGCCGCATGCCGCCCGAGTAGGTCTCGGACCGCCGGTCCGCCGCGTCCAAGAGGGAGAAGCGGTCCAGGAGTTCGGCTGCGCGGCGCCGCGATTCGCGCCTGCCGAGGTGATGGAGCTCGCCCATGAGCGCGAGGTTCTCCCGGGCGGTGAGCAGCTTGTCGACCGCCGCGTACTGACCGGTGACGCTGATGCTGCGGCGCACCTCCTGGGCCGATCGGGGCAGGTCGTGCCCTGCCACGCTGACGGTGCCGGAGTCGAAGGGCATCAGGGTGGACAGGATCCGGACGGTGGTGGTCTTGCCCGCGCCGTTGGCGCCGAGCAGTGCGAACACCCCGCCCTCGGGCACGAACAGGTCGAGTCCATCGAGCACGGTGTGGTCGCCGTAGGACTTGGTGAGCCCGGCGACGGAAATCGCGCCGGTGGATTCGGGTCTTGTCATGGGATAGTCCCTTTCACGAAACTGTGTATGTCATACACTTTGGTTTATAAGGTACACAGTTTTACGATGAGCGCAAGAGGTGACGACGGGAGCGGTACGGATATGGATACGAGTGGTGCGGACAACGCGGGGGCCGGGGATCTGCCACGGGCCGTCAAGCTCGCCTGGGGGCTGGCCGAACCGGGCAGTCGGGGTCCGCGCCGCGGACTGAGCATCGAGAAGATCCTCGACACCGCAATCGAAGTCGCGGATGCGGAGGGTGCCGCAGCGCTGTCGATGGCCCGCCTGGCGAAGGAACTGGGCTTCACGACCATGTCGCTCTATCGGTACGTCAAGAGCAAGGACGAGCTGATCGAGCTGATCACCGACCGGGTGGTGGGGCCCGCGCCGCACATCGAGCCGGGTACGCCGTGGCGGGAGGCGTTGGCGCAGTGGGCGACCTCCGAGTACGAGGCCTTGATGCGGCACCGGTGGTGGCTGCAGCTGTCCCTCGGGGGGGTGCCACCGACCGGACCCAACAACATGGCGTGGCTGGAGGTCGGACTCGGCTGCCTGGCCGACACGCCGCTGCCGAAGCCGCTGCGTTTCCAGATCGTCCTCAACACCTCGCTCTACGTGATCGGGCGCGCCCGTTTCGCAGCGGACTTCGCGGCTGCCTCCGCCACCGTGTCGCCCGAGTACGCCGCCGCACTGGACTATCCGGTGCTGCTGCCGCGCCTGCTCTCCCCGGCGGAGTTCCCCCACCTGACCGGGGCGCTCGCGGACGGCATTTTCGACGCCGACCCCGAGGTCGACTGGGAGGACGCGGACTTCGCCTTTGCGCTCGGCCTGATGCTCGACGGCATCGAGAAGTTGGTCGACGCGCACCGCTGACGGGCCGGTCCTCAGCCGTTGTTGCGGGCGCGCACCCCTCATCCGAACCGGGTGAATTCGCGCGCTGGACGTGCATGATCCGCTGCAAATCCGTTGCGCCGGGGGAATAGTGCAAGGGGGAAGCCCGCGGTCGCGTCGGTGACCCGGTACGACGTCGATTGGTGGGAACCGATGAGCGTTGACACAGAGGGTCCGGCGGACAGCGCCGCGACGCCGAGGCGACTCCCCGTCGCGCCCCGGCAGCAATACATCACCTGGATCGCGCTGGCGATGATGACCACGAGCTCGGTTGCCAGCCTGCGCTCCGCGCCGTCGATGGCGATATACGGCCTCGCGTGCGTGTTCCTCTACATCGTTCCGGCGATCGTGTTCCTGCTGCCGACCTCGCTGGTGGCGGCCGAGCTCGCCTCGGGCTGGTCCGGCGGGGTCTACCGCTGGGTGGGCGAGGGCATCTCCGACAAGGCGGGTTTCCTCGCCGTCTGGTGCCAGTTCGCGATGACGATCTTCTACTACCCGACGCTGCTGGCCTACGTGGCCAGCACCTTCGCCTACGTGATCAATCCGGCGTTGGCCTCGAACGGGCTCTACACCGCGATCATCATCGTCACCCTGTTCTGGACCGGGGTCTTCGTCTCCTCGCGAGGGATGAAGGCCGTGGCCGGACTCTCGAGCGCCGGACTCGTTCTCGGCACCCTGATCCCGGGCGTGCTGCTGATCGTCATGGGCGTGGTGTTCCTCGGGCAGGGCAACCCCTCCGCCGCGCCGATGGAGTTCAGCGCGCTGCTCCCCGCGTGGACCGGCATCGCGAGCCTGGTGCTCATCGTCAACAACTTCCTGTCGTACTCGGGAATGGAGATGAACGCCGTCCACGTCTCCAGCCTGCGCAAGCCGGCCAAGGAGTTCCCGCGCGCGATGTTCGTCGCGATGGGCCTGGTGCTCGCCATCTTCATCCTGCCCGCCATCGCGATCAGCTGGGTGGTGCCTGCCGAGAAGCTCTCGCTCACCGCGGGCGTGATGCAGGCGTTCGACATCTTCTTCGCGCACTTCGGATTCGGATGGGCGACACCGATTCTGGCGTTGATGCTGATCGCAGCATCGCTGGGCGGGATGCTGACCTGGTTGGCCGGGCCCTCCAAGGGGCTGCTCATGATCGGGAGGCAGGACGGGTTCCTGCCACCGATCCTGCAGCGGTTGAACAAGCACGGGGTCCAGCAGAACATCCTGGTCGCACAGGGTGCGGTGACCACCCTCATCGCGTTGCTGTACGCCTTCATCCCGGAGGTCTCCAGCGCCTACTGGATCCTGTCGGTGATCACCACCCAGGTCTACCTCGTGGTGTATCTGCTGATGTTCGTGGCCGCGATGCGGCTGCGCAAGAACCGGCCGGAGCAGCCGCGTGGCTACCGCGCGCCCGCGCTCTTCCTGCTCTGCTGGGTCGGCATCGTCTCGAGCCTCGCGGCATTCTGCATCGGGTTCGTGCCGCCCTCTCAGTTCGGCGGCGGCAGCGTCTTCGTCTACATCCTCATCGTCGGTGGCGGGTTCGGGATCGTCGGGATCGGGGTCCCGCTCCTGATCCTGGCCCTGCGCAAACCGTCATGGAAACAGGAAGTCTCGGCAGACCCGTTGGAGAAGGAGGCGTGATGACCACACCAGAGGACGGCGACACACGGCCAGAGGTCGGCGAGGTGAGCGTCGCCCCCGTCGACGATCTGCACAAGCGGCCGGAGAACAGACACTGGATCCTCTACCTGGCGGCCTTCGCGGTGTTCGTCGGGCTGGCGGCCTGGGGTCTGGTCACCTTCAACGAGAACAAGCGCACCGACGAGGCGGACGCCAAGGCCACCGAGCTCGCGGCGCAGTTCGAGGCGGCGGGCCTGGGCGCTCTCGACGTCGAGGCGACAGCGCGGGTGCTCGGATCGGACGGCGGTGCCGCGTGCACCGATCCCGGCAGCGCACTCAAGGCCGGTGTGCTCAATCAGCAACTGGTCAGCGGTGCCGCCGGACCCGGCCAGCGTCCCATTCTCGCGACCCACGACGCGGTGGCGGGGGCACGGTTGGTGATCGAGGTCTACTGCCCGGAGCAGTCGGCCGAGTTCGAGGAATCCCTGAACGATCTGAAACTTGTCGACGGCAATTAGCGGGAGCCGTCGGTGACAGCCCAGGAGGTGGCAATGCCGGACGAGATTCGCTCCAAGGTAAGGGACTTGATGCCCACGGCGCGCACGGAGCTCGCGACGCTGGTGGGCTTCAAGTCGGTGGCCGATCCCCGTCAGTTCCCGCCGCAGGGGTGCACGGACGCGGCGAACTGGGTGCGGGACGCGTTCGTCGCGGCCGGGATCGGGCAGGTCGAACTGATCGAGACCCCGGACGGCTCGAACGCTGTCGTCGGGCACCAGCCGGGGCCCGAGGGCGCTCCGACGGTTCTCCTCTACTGCCACTACGACGTTCAGCCACCGGGCAACGAGCAGCTGTGGCACACCCCGCCGTTCGAGCTCACCGAACGCGACGGCCGCTGGTACGGGCGTGGTGCGGCGGACTGCAAGGGCAACATCGTGATGCACCTGCTCGCATTGCGCGCGCTGGGCACGCCGTTCCCCGTCGGCATCCGGGTGGTGGCCGAGGGTTCCGAGGAGATGGGCACCGGTGGCCTCGAGGAGCTGGTGCAACAGCGCCCCGAACTGTTCGAGGCCGACATGATCCTGGTGGTGGACACCGGCAACGCCGAGGTCGGCGAGCCGACGGCGACGATCACCCTGCGGGGGATGGCGAATGTCGTCGTGCACGTCGAGACGATGGCGGGGGAGGTGCACTCCGGGATGTTCGGCGGGCCCGCGCCCGACGCCCTCGCCGCGCTGGTACAGATGCTGGCCACGCTCCGCGACGAGGACGGCAACACCGTGGTCGAGGGCCTGGACTCCGGGCAGCGGTGGGACGGCGCCGAATACGCCGAGGCGCAGTTCCGCACCGACGCCGGGGTGCTCGACGGGGTCGGCCTGCCCGGATCGGGTTCGGTCGCGGATTCGGTGTGGGCCAGGCCCGCGCTGACGATCCTCGGGATGGACTGCCCGCCGGTCGTGGGGTCTGCCGCCGCGATCCAGCCGAGGGCGTCGGCGCGACTGAATCTGCGGGTACCGCCCGGGATGGATCCGCAGAAGGCGCAGGACGCGCTGATCGCACACCTGGAGGCCGCCGCGCCGTGGGGTGCGCGGGTGACGGTCGAACCGGAGCAGATCGGATCGCCGTTCCGCGCCAGTACGGACGGGCCCGGCTACGCGGCCCTGGCCGACGCCATGGCCGAGGCTTTCGGGAAGCCGCTCGGCACGGTGGGGCAGGGCGGCTCGATCCCGCTCTGCAACGTCTTCGCGACCATGATCCCCGGTGCGGAGATCGTGATGCTCGGGGTCGAGGAGCCGCGCTGCCTCATCCATGCACCCAACGAGAGCGTCGACCCGTCCGAGATCGAGAACCTCGCGGTCGCGGAGGCGCTGTTCCTCGGACGGTTCGCCGCCACCCGTTGATCTACGCGGCCGGGCTCAGACGGACAGGTCGCGGCGCAGCTTGGCGACGTGACCGGTGGCCCGGACGTTGTACTGGGCCACCTCGATCTTGCCCTGCTCGTCGACCAGGAAGGTGGAGCGGATCACGCCCTGCACGGTCTTGCCGTACATGGTCTTCTCGCCGAACGCGCCCCAGGCCTTGAGCGTCTCGCGCTCCGGATCCGACAGCAACGGGAAGGTGAGCTCCTCGTTGTCGCGGAACTTGGCCAGCTTCGCCGGCTTGTCGGGGGAGATGCCGATGACGTCGAGGCCCGCGCCGTTCAGCTCGGCCAGGTTGTCGCGGAAGTCGCAGGCCTGCTTGGTGCAGCCGGGGGTGCTGGCCGCCGGGTAGAAGTACACGATCACCTTGCGTCCGCGGTAGTCGGCGAGCGAGACCTCCTTGCCGTCGGCGTCGGGCAGGGTGAATCCGGGCGCGGTGTCCCCGGCGGCGAGTCTGATGTTCTCGGTCACGCCGACCAGGTTACTGGCAGCCCCGGCCGTGACACCGGACGTCGGCGGTTCCTCCCTGCGCACACGCGCGCCGCACCGGTACGGTCATGACCAAGCAAGATCGACGATGAGAGAAAGTGGGATCCACGTGCCCAGGGACACCGAGAGCATCGAGCGCGACATCGAGCAGGCGCGCAACCAGCTCGCCAGCACGCTCGACGAACTGAGCGTCCGCACCAACCCGAAGCGACTGGTCGAGAACGCCAAGGCGGGCCTGGTCGCCAAGATCAACGAACCGCCGGTCAAGTTCGCCCTGATCGGCGCGGGCGCCTTGGTCGCGGTACTGGTGCTGCGCAAGATCTTCCGCTGATCGACGCGGTGTCCACCCGATTCCGCACCTTCGAGCGGACCTCGGTCGTCGAGGCGCCGTGCGAGGCCGTCTGGGCGCGGATCGTCACCCCGCAGGGCATCAACGACGAGATGATGCCGCTGCTGCGGATGGCGATGCCCAGGGGCGCTCGGGGGCTGACGGTGGACACCGTAGAGGTCGGCCGCAAGGTCGGACGATGCCGGCTGTACCTGTTCGGCATCGTCCCGTTCGACCATGACGACCTGATGCTCGCCGAATTGGAGCCGGGCCACCGGTTCCTCGAGCGCTCGACGATGGCCTCGATGCGGACATGGGAACATGAGCGGACCCTGACCGACGAGGGCGCGCGAGCGACCCTCGTGCACGACCGCGTGCGTTTCGAGCCGCGCGGTCCGATCGCCGCGGTCCCCGGGCTGCCCGGGCTGCTGGAGCGGGTGATCGGCGGGTTCTTCGCGCACCGGCACCGAAAGCTGCGACGGCACTTCGCGAACTGAGCACCGAACCCCGGTCTGCCCTTCCCTCAACGATGCCGGCCCCCAACCGACAACAAAGAAGGCCCCGACCGTGATGGTCGGGGCCTTCTCGTGTGCGCCCACAGGGACTCGAACCCCGGACCCAGTGATTAAGAGTCACTTGCTCTACCAACTGAGCTATAGGCGCATTGTCACTCGCTCGGGACTCGCGCCCCGCTCTCTGCGACGTGGAGAACATTAGACGAGCGATCCGAGCGAATGCAAATCAGCCCCCCGTCGGCACTCGACGGGCTGGTCAGGGGCCTGTACGGGGTAACACTCGCGGCCCGGGCGGCGATTGGAATGTGAACGTTATTGGGTCGGCCGGGACGCTGTTGGCTGGCATGGCGCCGAGCCTGGCATCATGGCAGTTCACAGCTCTGCGCGTCCGGTGTGCGCCCTGTGGCGGCCGGTTGTGGATGGTGTGTTTAGTGGCTTCGAGTACATGAGGGTGGGGATCAGGGTGGCGACCATACGGGGAACGCTGAGTGCGGTGGCTCTCGCAGCGGCAGCGATGCTCGTGGCGACGGGGTGCACGGTGCAGTTCGGTGAGGATGCCGAGGCGGCGCCCGCGCAGGCGGCCATCGACCTGAACCCGGTGTTCGAGCTGATCAAGCCAAAGGTGACCTCCGCCGTCGCGGACGGCGCGGTCGGGTACTCGCCTGGCGACCCCGTCGCGGTCCGGGTGGCGGACGGCAAGCTGTCGAAGGTGACGCTCCTCGACGAGTCCGGCGACCCGGTGGCAGGCGCCATCGCCCCGGACGGTCAATCCTGGGTGAACACGCAGCCGCTCAAGTACAACGGCGAATACCGTCTTCAGGCCGACGCTTTCGGGCTGGGCGGCGCGAGCACAACGGTGTCGAGCTTCACCACGAGTTCGCCGGGCAACATCACCAAGCCGTACGTGATGCCGGGGGACGGGGACGTCGTCGGCATCGGTCAGCCCGTCGCGGTGCAGTTCGACGAGTCGATCCCCGACCGCAAGGCCGCGCAGGAAGCCATCACGGTCGTCACCAACCCGCCGGTGCCGGGCGCCTTCTACTGGGTCAACGACCGCGAGGTGCGCTGGCGCCCCGAGAACTACTGGGCCCCTGGCACCGCGGTGACCGTGGACGTCAACGTCTTCGGCCGTAACCTCGGCGGCACCCTGTTCGGTCAGGCGAACGAGCACCGCGAGTTCCGGATCGGCGACTCGATGATCGCGTACGCCGACGACAACACCAAGCAGGTCACCTTCGAGCGCAACGGCCAGGTGGTCATGACGATGCCGACGTCCATGGGCAAGGACAGCTCGCCGACCGACAACGGTGTGTACATCATCGGCGACCGTTTCGAGCACCTGATCATGGACTCGTCCACGTACGGCGTCCCGGTGAACTCCCCACAGGGATACAAGACTCCCGTCGACTACGCGACCCGAATGTCGTACAGCGGCATCTTCTTCCACTCCGCGCCGTGGTCGGTGGGGGAGCAGGGTTCCACCAACACGAGCCACGGTTGCCTGAACCTGAGTCCGGCCAACGCCCGATGGGTGTTCGAGAACACCAAGCGCGGCGACCTGGCGATCGTGAAGAACACCGTCGGCGGCACGCTGCCCGGCACCGACGGCCTCGGCGACTGGAACATCCCGTGGGCGACCTGGAAGGCCGGCAACGCCTGATCTCGCGGCCGTAGCGAGGGCCCCGCACCCACAACAGGGTGCGGGGCCCTTCGCGTTGTACGGACCGGTGCGCCGGGTCTCAGGGTCCGTGCATGCCCCGGAAACGGAGAACGCCCCCCGACCGGAGTCGGGGGGCGTTCTCTTCGGGTGACTGACGGGACTCGAACCCGCGACAGCCAGGATCACAACCTGGTGCTCTACCAACTGAACTACAGTCACCATTGCCGGCGCGGTTTCACCCTCGCGGGCTGCTCCGTATCGGCGTGCACGATATTAGCCTGACTCGTCGCCGGAATGCCAATCGATATCTATTCGGCGACCAGATCCTCGACGACCGCGGCGATGTCGTCGGTGGTGGGACCGGGCTCCGCGACGAACGCGGTCCGTCGGTAGTACTTGAGTTCGCGGATGGATTCCTGGATGTCCGCCAGCGCTCGGTGTGCGAGCCCCTTCTCCGGCTGACCGAAGTAGATCCGGGGATACCAGCGGCGGCACAGCTCCTTGATCGAGCTGACGTCGATCATCCGGTAGTGCAGGTACTTGTCCAGTGCGGGCATGTCCCTGGCGAGGAATCCGCGGTCGGTGGCGATCGAGTTGCCGGCCAGGGGAGCGGTGCCCGCGGCGGGGATGTGCTCGCGGATGTAGGCGAGCACCTGCTGTTCGGCCTCCTCGAGCGTCACCGTCGACCGGCGCACCTCCTCGGTCAGTCCGGAGCGCTCGTGCATCTCCTTGACGACGTCGGGCATGTCGGCCAGCGCGGCGTCGTCGGCGTGGATGACGATGTCCACACCTTCTCCGAGCACGTTCAGATCGCTGTCGGTGACCAGCGCGGCCACCTCGATCAGCTTGTCCGTGCCGAGCCGCAGTCCGGTCATTTCGCAATCGATCCACACAAGTTTGTCCTGCACCATGAACACAGTAGTCAGCCGATGGCCGGGTTAAGGTCAACTGGTCGCTTCGCGGGCCCGGTCGGCTGGGCGGCGGCGGACACATTCGACGACGTTGTCGCTCCGAGGAGGGCATGAATGACGGTGGATCCAACCTCATCCGGTGAATCCGCTCCACAGGTGGACTCGGTATCGCTCGAGGAGAAGGCCAAGGCCGCCAAGGCCGCTGCCGAGGAGGCCGCCCGCGTGGCGGCGGAGGCGCTGGCGGCGGCAGAGGCCGCGGAGCAGGCCGCCGCAGAAGCAGCGCGGGTCCAGGCGGCGAAGACCCCGGCCAAGCCGGCGCCGGTCGAAACCGCTCCCGCCGACGGTCCGGCGGCCGAAGCCACGCCCGCCGCAGCGGCCCCCGCCCCGGTCGAGACCGCCGCCGCCCCGAGCCCTGCCGCGCAGGAGATCGCCGCGGGCTACGCGTTCGAGGGCGCGGCGCTGGAGCTGGGCACGGTGATCGTCGACGGCGTCGTGGATCCCGCTGCGCGCGTCCGGATTCCGCTCGCCACGATCAACCGGCACGGACTGGTCGCGGGCGCGACCGGCACAGGCAAGACGAAGACCTTGCAGGGCATCTGCGAGCAGCTCTCGGCCGCGGGCGTGCCCGTGGTGATGGCCGACGTCAAGGGCGACGTGTCCGGGCTCTCCGCGCCAGGCGAGTCGAGCGAGAAGATGGTCGCGCGGGCCGTCTCGACCGGCATCACCGACTGGGTGCCGACCGGGTTCCCGGTCGAGTTCCTCTCGCTCGGCACCGAGGGCATCGGCATCCCGGTGCGTGCGAGCATCACCAGCTTCGGGCCGATCCTGCTGAGCAAGGTGTTGGGGCTCAACGAAACCCAGGAGTCCACGCTCGGGTTGATCTTCCACTGGGCGGACACCCAGGGCCTCGCGCTGCTCGACCTCAAGGACCTGCGCTCGGTCATCGCGCACCTGACCTCCGACGAGGGCAAGGCCGACCTCAAGGGCATCGGCGGTGTCTCCTCGGCCACCGCGGGCGTGATCCTGCGCGCGCTGGTCAACCTGGAGGCGGACGGCGGCGACACCTTCTTCGGCGAGCCGGAGCTGGAGACCGAGGATCTGCTGCGGGTCGGGCCGGACGGCAAGGGCATCATCACGCTCTTCGAGCTGGGCGCGCAGGCGGCCCGCCCGGTGATGTTCTCCACCTTCCTGATGTGGGTGCTCGCCGACCTGTTCCAGACGCTGCCCGAGGTCGGCGACGTGGACAAGCCCAAGCTGGTCTTCATCTTCGACGAGGCGCACCTGCTGTTCACGGACGCGTCGAAGGCGTTCCTGCAGCAGGTGGAGCAGACCGTCAAACTGATCCGCTCGAAGGGCGTCGGTGTGTTCTTCTGCACCCAGCTGCCCACGGACGTTCCCAACAACGTGCTCTCGCAGCTCGGCGCCCGGATCCAGCACGCCCTGCGCGCGTTCACCCCGGACGATCAGAAGGCGCTGAACAAGACGGTTCGCACCTACCCGAAGACGGAGCACTACGACCTGGAGAAGGCACTGACCTCGCTCGGCATCGGTGAGGCGGTGGTGACCGTGCTGTCCGAGAAGGGCGCGCCGACGCCGGTGGCGTGGGCGAAGATCCCGCCGCCGCGGTCGCTGATGGACACCATCGGTGAGCCGGCGATCAGGGCGGCGGCCGCGGCGAGCCCGCTGCACGCGAAGTACGGCCAGACCATCGACCGGGAATCGGCCTACGAGAAGCTGACGGCGAGTGTGTCCGGCGCGCCGAACGTAGACGGCCTCGACCTGCCGCCCGCCCTGCCGGATCTGCCGGACCTGCCGCCCCCGCCGCCGGACGAGCCGAGCGCGGTGGAGAAGATCATGGAGAACGCGGCGGTCAAGAGTTTCCTGCGGTCGGCGGCCACCGTCGCCGGACGCGAGATCTCGCGCTCGATCTTCGGCACCGGCCGCCGCCGCAAGCGCTGACGCACTGTGCGCGGTTGACGAGTCCATGGACTCGTCAACCGCGCACAGGCGGCGCAGCCGCCTAGCCCTTCGGGAGCAAGCGGGGAACTACCTTGCCCGCCGGGTTGCGGGGGAGTTCGTCGAGGAACGCGACCTCGCGCGGGACGCAGTGCCGGGCGAGGTGCGCCTTCACGTGCGACTTGATCCCGTCTTCCGTCAGGCCCGCGCCGTCGGGGTCGTCGGTGCGCACCACGTAGGCGGCCAGCCGCGCGCCGAACTCCGGATCGTCGATGCCGACGACCGCGTTCTCCAGCACCCCGGGCAGCTCGCTGAGCAGGTTCTCGACCTCGCGCGGGTAGACGTTCTCGCCGCCCGAGACGATCATGTCGTCGCTGCGTCCGTCGAGGAACAGCAGACCGGTCGGGTCGAAGTGCCCCAGGTCGCCGGTGGACATCAGCCCGCCGCTGATCTCCTTCTCGCTCCCGCTGCGGGTGTAGCCCTCGAACAGCATTCCGTTGCAGACGAAGACACGGCCGACGGTGCCGTGCGGCACCTCGTGGCCGCGATCGTCGAGGATCCGCACCACGGTCCCGAGTGGGGGACGGCCGGCGGTGGTGGGGTGCTCACGCAGCTCGTGCGGCTGCGCGATCGACGCCCAGCTCACCTCCGTGGAGCCGTAGAAGTTGTACAGCACGGACCCGAACACCTCGAAGGTCTTGTGCACCACCCCGGTCGGGATCGCCGAGCCGCTGGCCGCGATCACCCGCAGCGTGGAGAGATCGACGTCCCGATCACCGGCAGGCAGGTCGGTGATCCGCTGCAACATCGTCGGTACCACCCACAGCGCGGTGGCCCGGTGTGCGGCGACCTGGGCCACGGTGCCTGCCGGGTCGAATCGGCGGGTGAGCACCATGGTCGAGCGCAGGGCAAGGCCGACCTGAGCGGCGGCCAGGCCCCAGGTGTGGAAGATCGGCGATGCGACGACCGTGGTCTCGGCGCTGCGCAGGGGCAGCCGCGAGAGCAGGGCGGACGCGGGCATCCAGCTGCGCGGTTCCGGCCGGTTTGCGCCCTTGGGCGTGCCCGTCGTGCCTGAGGTGAGGACGACGATCCGGCCGCGCCTCGGACGGCGGGCCAGCGGCGCGGTGCTCCGCCGCCCGTCCACGAGCAAATCCTCGAAGCCCACCAGGTCCGAGGCCTTCGCAGCCTCCACGGGCTCCGCGTCGGCGAACACCGCGACGCTGGGGGCCGTGTCCGTCAGCAGCGGGGTGAACTCGGAATCGACCAGCAGCCAGTCGATCTTCTGTTCCGCAAGCACCTCGGCGAGCTGGGTGGTCGAGGCCCCGGTGTTCAGCAGCACCAGGTCGGTGCCGAGCCGTGCGGACGCGCCCATCGCGATCAGGAAGCCGCGGTGGTTGCGGGCCAGGATGCCGATCCGCCCGCGTTCGCGCAGCCCACGCCCGTGCAGCGCGGCGGCGAGCGCGTGGGCGTCCTCATCGAGCTGCCGGTAGCTGATCGGCCCCCGGTCGTCGATGACGGCGATCCGGTCGCCGTCGCGGCGCGCGGCCACCGCGAGCAGGCCGCCCGCGGTGAAGTCCCACTGGTACCAGGCGGAGACGACGCCGGCGAGCCTGCTCGGGCCCATCGGGCCGACGATGCCCGCCTTGGTGACGGGGACGAGTCCCTTGAGTAGGTCGGTTGCTCCGGTAACGCTCGGCATCTCGGCGGTTCCTCCTCGATCTGGGGTCTTATGGCGACGGCCACAGCCCCCCGGTAACTTACTCGGCGGTAAGGATCGTGCCAATGGGCGTGTACCCGACTGCTCGTGTGGGTGACCGATGTCCGGCGGGTGGACACCGTCCGCGCGCATGGCCGACCATGGGGCGATGACACTCAGTGCCGACGAGGTCGACCTGTTCGAAGCCTCCCGGGGTCGCCTGGAGGCGATCGCCTACCGGCTGCTCGGGTCGGCCGGTGACGCGGAGGACGCGGTGCAGGACGCCTACCTGCGCTGGCATGCGGCGGACCGGGACCGGATCGAGACGCCCGAGGCGTGGCTGACAAAGGTGCTCACCAATCTCTGCCTCAATCAGCTCACCTCGGCCAGGGCCCGGCGGGAAACCTATGTGGGACAGTGGCTCCCCGAGCCGGTGCTCGCCGGAGACCGGATGCTCGGTCCGGCCGACACCGCCGAGCAGCGCGAGTCGGTCTCCCTCGCGATGCTCCTGCTCATGGAGCGCCTCTCGCCCAACGAGCGCGTTGTCTACGTGCTGCGCGAGGCGTTCGGCTACTCCCACCGCGAGATCGCCGAGATCCTCGACCTCAGCGAGTCGAACTGTCAGCAGATCTACCGGCGGGCCAAGCAGCACGTCACCGGGCGTTCCCGCGCCACGGTTGACGAGGCCGCCACTCGGCGGATCGTCGAGGAATTCCTCGCCGCGGTCCTCAGCGGCGACACCGATCCGCTGATCCGGATGCTCGCCGACGACGCGGTCGGCGTGGCCGACGGCGGTGGCCGGATCCCGGCCCGCAAGACGCCGGTCCTCGGTGCGCTCGAGATCGCGCGCTACCTGAGCCACGCCTTCCGTCTGACCGACGCCAAGCGCCGCTATGTCGGTGGCGATCCGGTGTTCTATGCCTGCGTGGTCAACGGTGGTCCCGGTGTGTTGGCGCAGGTCGGTGAGCGGGTCTTCGCCGTCTTCGCCCTCGACGTCACTCCGGACGGCATCGCGGCGGTCCACATCCAGGTCAACCCCGAGAAGCTGGGCCGCATCACGCGCCAGTGGGAGGCGGAGGGTCCGCACAGCCCGCTCGCCGTGACGTGGTGACCCACATCACATAGCGTTCGTGTCAGGGATCGCGCGCCTATCCGGTTCATGAGGTGAGTCCACACCGATAGGAGCGAGCCATGAAGCACCGCATTGTCGTCCTCGGAGCCGGGTACGCCGGAGCCACCGCCGCCGGCCGTCTCGCCAAGCGACTGCACAGCGACGACGCCCTGATCACCCTCGTCAATGCCGACCCCGACTTCGTCGAACGGGTGCGCATGCACCAACTCGCGGCCGGTCAGGATCTGCGCCCCCGCCCGCTGCGCGAGTACTTCGCCGGCACCGGCGTGCAGGTCGTGACCGCGCTGGTCACCGCGGTCGACGTCGATCGCAAGACCGTCGATCTCGACGGCGGCGAGTCCCTCGGCTACGACAGCCTCGTCTACGCCCTGGGGAGCGTCGGCGCCGACCACGGCGTCCCCGGTGTTTCGGAGCACGCCCACAGCGTCGCGGGCAAGCAGGCCGCGTTGCGGCTGCGCGCGCGGCTGAACGAATTGTCCCCGGGCGCAACGGTCGTGGTCGTCGGCGGCGGCCTGACCGGCATCGAGGCCGCCACCGAGATCGCCGAGACCCGCCCGGATCTCGCGATCTCGATCGCCGCTCGCGGAGGCGTCGGCGACTGGCTGAGTGAGAAGGCCCAGCGTCATCTGTGCGGCACGTTCGACCGGCTCGGCATCACGGTCCACGACCACATCGACATCACACGCGTCACCGCCGGCGCCGTGATCGACGGTGCCGCAAGGGAGATCCCGGCCGATATGACCGTGTGGACAACGGGTTTCGCCGCGCATCCGCTCGCGGCTGCCACCGCACTCCAGGTGTCCGGCAACGGACAGATCGTGGTCGACCGCAGCATGCGCTCGGTCTCGCACCCCGATGTCTACGCCGTCGGCGACGCTGTGCTCGCCGAGGGTGCGGGCGGTAAGCCACTGCGGATGTCCTGCGCCTCGGGCGGTCCGACGGCGTGGCAGGCCGCCGATGCCCTCGCCGTACGTTTGACCGGTCGCGAGGTCCCCGAGACCACGATCGGCTACAACTTCCAGTGCATCAGCCTGGGGCGCCGCGACGGAATCATCCAGCCCGTGACTCCCGATGACCAGGCCAAGCCCACCGCGATCACGGGCAGGGCCGCCGCACGCATCAAGGAGCTCGTCTGCTCGGGCGCGGCCTGGGGCATCGGTCATCCGACCCTGCTGATGCCGAGCCGCCGCCGGCACGTTGCGGCAACCGGCGTAGCGGAGTCCGGCCTCGTCACCCCGCGACGCGGCTAGAGCGAGGATTCCCTTCGGAGCAGGTCGTCGATCGTCTCGCGACGGATCAGTTCGCGCGCCGAGCCGTTGCACACCGCGATGATCGGCGGCCTGCCCACCGAGTTGTAGTTGGACGCGAGGCCGTGGTGGTAGGCGCCGGTGCCGGGGATCGCCAGCACATCGCCGGGGCGCACGTCCGCGGCCATGGCGACGTCGACGGCCAGCTCGTCACCGGATTCGCAGTGTCGACCCGCGACCGTGACCGGTATCTGGGCGCCCACCGGATGCCGGTTGGCGAGGGCGACGCTGTACCTGGCCGCATAGAGGCAGACGCGGGGGTTGTCGCTCATGCCGCCGTCGACGCAGACGAAGGTGCGCCCGCCCTCGATCTGCTTGACGGACACGACCCGGTACACCGTCACGCCCGACCTGCCGACGATGGCACGGCCCGGTTCGAGGGTGATCCGCGGCCGCGGGAACCGGTGCCGCGCGCAGGCCTCGTCGAGCGCGTCCTCGATGGTCGCGGCGAGCAGGGTGAGGTCAAGGGGCATGTCGTCGAATCCGTACGAGACCGCGTGGCCGCCACCGAGATTGAGCTCGGTCAGGATCAGTCCGTGATCGTGGTACACCTGAGCCATCTGGGCGATCATCCGGTGCACCGCGGCGCCGAAGTGCTCGGGATCGGTGATCTGCGACCCCAGGTGGCAGTGCAGGCCGATCAGGTTCAGGTGTTGCTGGTCGAGTACCCGCGCGATCGCGGCGTCCGCCTGGCCGTGATCGATGGGGAACCCGAACTTCTGGTCCGCCACACCGGTGCGGACCGCGCGGTGACCGTGCACGTCGATGTCCGGGGTGACCCGGACCAGCACGTCCTGCTTGTGGTCGAGCGCGGAGCCGAGGACCGCGATCTCGGTGTGCGAGTCGATGACGATGCGGCCGACGCCCGCGTCGAGGGCGGCGGTGAGTTCGGCGGGGGTCTTGGCGTTGCCGTGCATGATGATCCGGCGCGCGTCGACGCCCGCCGAGAGGGCGATGGCCAGTTCCCCGGCCGAGCACACGTCCAGGGCCAGCCCCTCCTGGCTCACCCAGGAGGCGAGCGCCCTGGTCATCAGCGCTTTTCCGGCGTACGCGATCTCGGCCTCCGGGAAGATCTCGCGGTAGGTGCGACAGCGGTGCCGGACGTCCAGCTCGTCGATCACGTAGCTCGGCGTTCCGTACTGGTCGGCGATATCCGACAACGCGACGCCGCCGACGGTGATCCGGCCCTGCTCGTCGTGGTGGGTGTTGATCGGCCACACCGCGGGATCGAGCCGCGGGGACATGGCGGAGCGGAGCGACGGGAAGATGTCGAGAAGGGTCACCGGGTTCTCCTAGGGGTGATGGTTCACCCTCCGGAGTACTCGCGTTCGGGCGCGTGGACGCGGCCCCTGACGCGACCTTGACGCCGACCCGTCACGGCTTGACGTCATCCTGACGAATCGGCGTTCGCAGGCAACCTGACCACCTGCGCGGCGTAGGACAGCCCGGCCCCGAACGCGATCAGCAGGGCCGTGCCGCCCGCGGGGGCCTCGCCGGACCGGAGCAGCGTGTCCATCGCCAGCGGGACCGACGCCGCCGACGTGTTCCCGGATTCGACGATGTCGCGCGCGACCGCGGCATCGGGCGAGAGGCCCAGCCGCTTGGCGATGATGTCGGTGATCCGGAGGTTCGCCTGGTGGGGGACGAAGGCGTCCAGCTGCTCGGGCACGACGCCCGCCCGGTCCAGCGCGGCCCTGGCGACCTTCTCCATCTCGAATGCCGCCCAACGGAACACGGCCATCCCGTCCAGCTTGACGGTCGGCCGCGGGCCGGTGGGATTGTCGCGGTATACGTCCCAGGACGGGGCCTGGCAGATCACGTTCGCCTGCGACCCGTCCGAGCCCCACTCGACCGGTCCGATCCCTGGAGTCTGCGACGGTCCCACCACCACGGCCCCGGCGCCGTCGGAGAAGATGAACGCGGTGGTCCGATCGGTCAGGTCGAGGCACTCGCTCATCCGCTCGACGCCGATGACCAGGACGTGCTCCGCGCTGCCGCCGCGGACCATGTCGGAGGCGACCGCCAGCGAATGACAGAAGCCGGCGCACCCGGCCGAGACGTCGAAGGCGGCCCCGTAGACACCGAGCCGGTGCGCGATCTGCGGGGCGACGGCGGGCGATTGGTACAGGTAGGTCGACGTCGCGACGATCACGCAGCCGATCCGCTCGGGCGCAACCCTCGACGACGCCAGAGCCCGGTGTCCCGCCGCGACGGACATCTCGAGGATCGACTCCTCCGGCCCGGCGAACCGACGCGTCTTGATCCCGGAGCGGGTCTGGATCCACTCGTCGCTGGAATCGATGCTCTGACAGATCTCGGCGTTGTCGACGATGCGGGACGGCCGGTACACCCCGAGGCCGAGGATGGCGCTGTGTGGTGAGCCGGTGGTGGCGGTGATCGGGGCGGCCATCGTTCATCTCCTGATGCGGCGGATGTTGCCTTGCCGCTTCAGCATGGGTCCTGGCCGGGCCAGACGATAGGCACCCTAGGGGGCATCGATCGCACCCTAGAGGGTGTCTCCTAGATGGTGGCCCGTTCCGCGCCAACCGCGAGGTCGTCGAGGGCATCAACGGCCCTCATCGCTCCTCCAAGAGCCCGCGCAGGTACTCGGCGGTGTCCGGGCGCGCGGCATCGACGGCCATGACGATCCGTTCGCGGCGATCGTCAGCGAGCGCGGCGAGCGCACCGATGAACTTCGGGAGTTCGTTCCTCCGACGCATGAGCAGCGCGTTGAGGAAGTCGGGCACCTCCCGCCAGCGCGCGCCGTGGCCGAGCTCCATGATCGCGAACACGCGGTCGAAGTTGCTCGGGAAGTCCTTCTCGTTCGTCCAGGCGCGATCGACCCGACCGCTCTCGCGGAACGCCTCGGCCGCGGATCTCCAGTCCTCGGGCCAGTCGTCCGGGATCGGATCGAGCACCGGCTTCCTGTTCGTGCCGCCGAGTGCCTCGTGGATCGGTTCCCACTGTTCGTCGTCACGGACCCAGCGGCCGACCGTTCGGCGCACGAGCGCTCGCTGCGCATCGCCCCAGGTATCGGTCGCCGTGAGGAACGCGCCGCTCGCGTCCTCGGCACCCGTGACGAACATCGAGCCGGTGCGGATGCTGTGGTGATCCCCGCGCGACTCCAGCCAGTTCGGCAGCACCCGGGCGGTGGCGGCACCAGCCGTTGTCGGATCGGCTTGCGAGAGAACGCCGTAGGCGGCCTCGTAGATGCCGTAGTCGTCGAGCGGGTGCAACGACCACAGGATCGCCTCGATGGTTTCCGGATCGATCGCCCGCCCGTCGAGGGCGTCGAGCATCGCGAGGTACCGGTCGATGCCTGCCTGCTGGACGGCGTCCTCGTCATCGCTGAGCGGCTCCGCCTCGTCCTGATGGATGCTGCCGCCCAGGCGGATCAGCTCGTCCCGCCACGCCTGATCGCGGCCGCCCTCGTCACTCATCTCCGGTCCTTGTCCGATCCCGCTTGATGTACTTCTCGGCCAGTGCAAGTGCGGTGTCGTCGAGCGCGCGACCCGGCACGAAGAACGCCGCCTTCCCCGCCATGTTCCGAAACACGATGGTGCCCTTGATGCGCACCGCGCTGGAGAGCGAATTCCACGGGGCGCGCGATGATCCGAACCCGCCGTCCAACCCCAGCCCGTCCGCGTCGATCCGCACCGTGAGTCGCGATCCGACACCCATGCCGTCTTCGATTGCCTTCGTGGCAACGCGACGAAGGATGACCCCGAAGACGACAAGCAGCAGCATGAGGGCTGCGATCACCCCGAATGCGAACGCTCCGACCGGGCGACCCGACACCGCCGACACGATGCCGACGACCAGCGCGATCGGGAGCGCGATCGCGCCTGCGATCCGCAGGCGACGCGACACCGCCGCAGCGACGAAGGCCCGCCGGACAGCCGCCTTGTCCACAGCATCGATCGTGATGCTGTTCTCCCACACGGCCCGTGGCTCGCTTCCGTGCATCGCCGGCTCGGTGAGCGCCGCACGAATCCGCTCGTACGCCTGCCGAGTCTCGGGCGGCGCCAGGAAGTCATCCAACGGCGCCCCACTCGCCTCGAAGTCCGCCTGCTCGAGCAGCGCGATGCCCAGTGCGGCGATCCGCTCCGGCGATCGTTCCTCCAGATAAGCGGCCCACGCCTCCAGCGCGGTGATCGCGCGCAGGAGATCCGGATCCATGTCGCCATCCGACAGATCGCCCTCGTCGATCTCCCCGATCCATACCCGAAGCTGCTCGGCAGAGGCCGTACCCGCTCCATCGGCCGCCGCGCTGACGGCGCGTGCCCCGGCCTCCGTCAGCTCGGCGGCCGCCGCCGCAGCCACGCCATCCGCTGTGAGGAGTTCCCGCGTGACCGCGAGCCCGAACTCGGCCTGCGCCTGGGCCGTAGCGTGGGTTGCACACTCACGAACGGCGTTCTCGACTTCCGCATAGCAGGTCATCATTCGTCGTCCTCACCTTCGGCCTGCCATGCAGCTTCAAGTTCTTCGAGCACAGTGGGCGGCATACCCTCGTCCCATCCGTTGGACTCCACGTATCCGCGGATGTCGACGGCGTCTCCGGTGACGGACTCGAACATCACATCCGGGATCAACCATCCCGGATCGTCGTGTGCGCCCAGCGCTTCCGCCGTCCAGTCCTGGCCGGGATGCCTCGGGTTCCCGGTCGGAGTCGAGAGGTCGTTCGCCGGGTCGAACGACGCACCGGCGCCCGCCACCGTGCCGGAGACGACACGGTCCTGCAGCACATGCACATTCGCCCATCCCGCGCGATTGACCGACGGCACATCGGCCTCGCTGCGGAACCTCTGGTAGTAACCCGGCTGGGAGTACCAGTACAAGGCCGCCGCGGTGGCACGATCGAGCTTCGGATGCGCGGCCATCCATGCGATCAGGTCGGACTTGCCGTCGTAGTTCATCGCGAGTGCCGTCACCAACCACTCGGTCGCGGACGCACTCTCCAGGAACTCGCGCATCAGGCGCAGCTCCAGCTCGTCGAAGTCAACGCCCATAGTTCACCTTCCCCAGCGGGACCGGTGTCGGATTCGATGCGACCCACGCGACCGCGAGTTCGCTCAGGCGATACACCTGCGCGTCATCCCCGTCGCCGGATTTCAAGGCCCGCGAGAGGCTTTGGGCCTCCTGCAGTTCGCCGGCCGGGAGCGGGGTGCCGCTCGCGTAGTGCTCGGGCAGCGCGGCGAGCATGTGCCTGAAGTCGCGGCCCCAGTTCGGGCTGCCGTCGTCGAGGATCTCCCGCGCGATCCGTCCGGTGAGGCGGACCACCTCGCCCTGCACGGTCGTCGCAGGGCCGTTCGACGGCACCAGCAACTCCCAGAGCGCCTGATGCTGGTCCTGCCACGCGCCCGTGGGAACCGCGATCGGCGAGACGCCGTCGTGCCGCCGACGCCCGGCAACGGGCGTGACGCCGAACAACCGGTAGAGCTCCGTGAGGCCGGCGTCGGTCTCGTCGAGGAAGTCGGGGTTGAAGCTGTCCCGGTGGAACTCGAACTCGGTGCCGATCCGGGTCGCCGCGGCCCGCATCTCCTCGGTGACGGGATCGCCGGCGTCGAGGAGCAGCTTCGCGACCCGGGCCATGCCAGGGATGACGAAGTTCCGCGTCCGACGAAGACCATGCAGCATCGGGGTCTCGCCCGCGCCGTTCAGAGCGCGGGCATCGGCGCCGTGTTCGAGCAGCACCCGCGTCGCGTCGGGGCGTTGGCCTCCCGCGGCGGCGTGCAGGGGCGACTCGCCATACCGGCTCGGTCGTTGGATGTCCGCCCCGAGCGACAGCAGGAGCGGGATCTGCTCCGCGCGACCCCTCGATGCTCTCGTCCAGAGTGGGGTGTCCTCATAGAGGTCCGCGGCGTCGACATCGAGTCCCTGCTCGACCAGCCAGATGATCAGCTCGTCCGGGCACTCGACGAATCCGATGGCGGTCTGCTTGCTGGATCCGCCGCGAGCATCGAGCATCGACTTGTCGAACACCGCCTTCAGATCGTCAAGCGATTCGGTCTTCAGCTTCTCGTCGAAATCCTTCGGCAGGGTCCTGCGCTTCGCCACGAGGGCCTCCTTGTATCGGGTCCATCTGCCCGGGTAGTTGATCATCGGGCGGAACCCGAGCGGCAGGCGGGGAAGAGTAGCGTCGTGGATGTCGAGGGCAATTCGTATATGCGCGGTCAAGCCATGTCGTCCTCGGCGCTCAACCGGTCCGCAGGCGAAGGGCCGAGAACTGGAGCGCCGCCATGGCGTCGAACCCGACCGATGTGTCGAATTCTCAAGCAGATTCTGCGTCTCCCGACCCTGCTCAGGCGCTGGAATCGTCGCCCTCCTGCCCGGCGTGCCCACACAGCCTGGAGTCCCACGATGCGCTCGGTATCCGGTTCTGCGCCGCGACCACGGACCGTCACCTCGAGCGGAAGTGCATCTGTGCCGGTGAACAGGTGATCGGGCAGCATTACACGCGGTACTGAACGAGAAATCGCCTTCGACCGGATTCGGCTCGCGGGCAGCGAGCCGAATCCGGTCGTGCGTTCACCAGCCGGACCCGGAACCGCCCGATCCGGTGTTGGCGAGGATGGTGCCGATGACCATTTGCGCAATACCGGCGACAGAGCCAACAAATTCCACGGTGTCCTCCGACTTTCCTCATCGCCGATTGTCCGGCGTAGCCAAGAACTTAGCCTAGCTATCTTGTGAAAGCGCTGTGTTTCCACAAGCTCCTGGCCGCAGGCCCCTAGCCGCCCAGCTTCTTGTAGAAAGTGCCGACGATCGGCGCGACCACCGCGCGCGGGCTGTACTGGCCCGCCACCGACATGCCCTTGCTCAGGATGCCCGGCACCACGCGCATCTTGTTCTTCGCGAGGGAGTCCAGCGACAACTTGGCGGTGTACTCGCTGGAGATCCAGAAGAAATCGGGGACCAGCTTGTCGACGATCGAGGCCTCCGCCGGGTCCGGGATCTCCGTACGCACCGGGCCCGGTGCGAGCAGGGTGACGTGCACGCCGGTGCCGGTGAGCTCACCGCGCAGCGACTCGGAGAAGGTGTTCACGAACGCCTTGGTGGCCGCGTAGGTGGCGTTGTTCGGGATCGGCATGTTGCCCGCCGCCGATCCGACCATCAGGATGCCGCCGGAGTCCCGCGCGAGCATTCCGGGCAGCACGGCAAGCGTGAGGTCGTGCACGGCAACGGCATTGAGCTCGACCTGGGCCCGCTCGTAGGCGGGGTCCAGCTCGGACACCGGGCCGAACGTGGCGATCCCGGCGTTGTTGCACAGGATGCTGATCGGGCGTTCGGCTAGCTCGTCGACGAGGCCCCCGCGCTGGTCCCGATCGGACAGGTCGACCGCGCGGACCTCGACCTCGACGCCGTGCGCCGCGGTCAGCTTCGCCGCCAGCGCATCGAGCAGGTCGCCGCGACGGGCCACCAGGATCAGCGAGTATCCGCGCGCGGCCAGGTCGGTGGCCAGCGCCTCGCCGATGCCGGAGGAGGCGCCGGTCACGACCGCGCGGGAATCAGGGGTGGGGGTAGGCAGGCTCACGGGCTCAGGCTAGCGGGTCAGATCGCCGCCGCGAGGCGGGTGCCCTGCTCGATGGCCCGCTTGGCGTCCAGTTCGGCCGCGACGTCCGCCCCGCCGATCACGTGCGTGGTCACCCCGGCCGAGGCCAGGTCGCCTTCGAGCTCACGCACCGATTCCTGACCCGCGCAGATCACCACGTTGTCGACGGCGAGGACCTGCGCCCGTTCGTGCTTCTCGCCGAAGGTGATGTGCAGCCCCTCGTCGTCGATCCGCTCGTAGTTCACACCCGAGAGCTGGTGCACGCCCTTCTTCTTCATGGCGGCCCGGTGCACCCAGCCGGAGGTCTTGCCGAGTCGCGCGCCTATCTGGCCGGGCTTGCGCTGGAGCAGGTACACCTCCCGCGGCGACGGCTCGGTCGTGGGCGCGGTGAGCGAGCCTGGTGCGGCGTCGGACTCGGTGACGCCCCACTCCCGCTTCCACTCGTCCAGGTCGAGGGTGGGGGAGCTGGCGTGGGTGAGGTACTCGGAGACATCGACGCCGATGCCGCCCGCCCCGATCACCGCGACGCGGTCGCCCACCGGCCTGCCGTCACGGACCAGCTCGGCGTACGAGAGCACGCTGGCGTGGTCGATGCCGGGGATGCTCGGAATCCGCGGGGTGACGCCGGTGGCGAGGACCACCTCGTCGTACCCACCCTCGGCGAGCCGGCCTGCATCGACCCTGGTACCCAGGTGCACCTTCACGCCGTTCAGTTCCAGCTGCCGGGTGTAGTAACGGATCGTCTCGGCGAACTCCTCCTTGCCGGGGATCCGCCGGGCGATGCCGAACTGGCCGCCGATCTCGGCGCCGGCCTCGAAGAGTTCGACGGTGTGGCCGCGCTGGGCGAGTCCGACGGCCGCGGCCAGGCCCGCGGGTCCGGCGCCGACGACGGCCACGCTCTTCGCCCGCCTGGTTGGTGCAAGCACCAGCTCGGTCTCGCGGCCTGCGCGGGGATTGAGCAGGCAGGACACGTTCTTGCGGACGAATGCGTGATCGAGACAGGCCTGGTTACACGCGATGCAGGTGTTGATCTCGTCGCTGCGATCGGTCTCGGCCTTGCGGACCCAGTCGGGATCGGCGAGCATCGGCCGGGCCATCGAGATCAGCTCGGCGTCGCCGCGGGTGAGGATCTCCTCGGCGACCTCCGGCATGTTGATCCGGTTCGACGCGCAGACCGGGATCGACACGGCCGCGGCGACCTTGGCGGTGAACTCGACGAATGCGGCCCGCGGCACGGAGGTGACGATGGTGGGCACCCGAGATTCGTGCCAGCCGATGTCGGTGTTGATGATAGTGGTGCCGGCATCCTCGAGTTCGTTTGCCAGGGCTGAGATCTCGTCCCAGGTCTGGCCCTTCTCCACGAGATCGGCCATGGACAGCCGGAAGACGATGATGAAGTTCGACCCCACCGCCGCGCGGGTGCGCCGAACGATCTCGACCGCCAAGCGACGCCGGTTCTCGGCGCTGCCGCCCCATTTGTCCGTGCGCTTGTTGGTGCGGGCCGCGAGGAACTGGTTGATGAAGTACCCCTCGCCGCCCATGATCTCGACGCCGTCGTAGCCGGCGGACTGGGCGAGCTCCGCGCAGCGCACGTAGTCGTCGATGGTGCTCTCGACGCCGCGGCCGGTCAGCGCCCGGGGCCGGAAGGGGTTGATGGGGGCCTTGATCGAGGAGGCCGACACGCTCAGCGGCTGGTAGGAGTACCGGCCCGCGTGCAGGATCTGCAGGGCGATCTTGCCGCCCTCGGCGTGCACGGCGTCGGTGACCTCGCGGTGCAGCTTCGCGGCCTTGCGGGTGGTGAGCTTGGCCCCGAGGGGCAGCAGCCAGCCGGTGCGGTTCGGTGCGTAGCCGCCGGTGATGATGAGGCCGACGCCGCCGCGGGCCCGCTCGGCGAAATACGCGGCGAGCTTCGGGATGTCGCGAGTCCGGTCCTCGAGCCCGGTGTGCATCGAGCCCATCACCACGCGATTGCGGAGCGTGGTGAAGCGCAGGTCCAACGGGGACAACAGGTTCGGGTACGGGTTGCTCACGTGGGCGGCCTTTCGGGTCGGACTCGGGCTGGAGTGCTGGGGTCGGGGTCAGGGGCGCAGGAGCGGAGCCCGCGGAGCGACCAGGGGGCGCGGGAGCGGAGCCCGCGGAGCGACCAGGGGTCACGGGAGCGGAGCCCGCGGAGCGACCAGGGGTCACAGGAGCGGAGCCCGCGGAGCGACCAGGGGTCACAGGAGCGGAGCCCGCGGAGCGACCAGGGGTCACAGGAGCGGAGCCCGCGGAGCGACCAGGGGTCACAGGAGCGGAGCCCGCGGAGCGACCAGGGGTCACAGGAGCGGAGCCCGCGGAGCGACCAGGGGTCACAGGAGCGGAGCCCGCGGAGCGACCAGGGGTCACAGCGCATCGAGCACCTCCTGGCACCAGGCGGTGAAGCCCTCCTCGACGCGGATGCCGCCACGCAGGACCAGGTACTGGTGCAGGTCGGTGCCGGACAGCCGGTCGGGTGCGGGGAAGTCGCGCTTCTCGATCAGTCGGTAGACCTCGAGCCGCCGGGCGTGGTCGTCGCGGTGCCTGCCGACCTCGGCGCGCACGTCGTCGAGGTCGCCGAAGGATGCGGCGCGGATCTTCACCGCCAGCTCGTTGCGCAGGTTCCCGGCCTCGGTCGGTTCCGCGATCCACCGCCGCAGCTCGGCGCGGCCGGCGTCGCTGACGCGGTAGACCCTCTTGTCCGGGCGGCCGTCCTGGCCGACGGTCTCGCCGTCCACCCAGCCGGCCTCGTCCATCCGCTTGAGCACGCGGTAGATCTGCTGGTGGCTGGCGTTCCAGAAGTAGCCGATGGACTTGTCGAATCGACGCGCGAGCTCGTATCCCGACCCGGAATGTTCGGAGAGCGAGACCAACAGCGCATGTTCGAGTGCCACGGGATCGAGTATCTATGCAACGAGGAGACTATGCAACTGAGTTCATATCCACGCAGTTGATTCCTGCCGGCGAACGCCGGCCCGAGACGGTCAGAAGACCCAGCGGAGCGCGGCCACGATCTCCCGGGGGCTCGAGTCGGCGAAGCGTGCGACCTCGGCGCGTCGGAGGTCGGCGACGGTGGCCGCGAGCTCCGGCCCGAGTGCCGCCCCCAGCACGGCGTCGGCCTCGAACGCGTCGGTGGCCTCGGTGAGCGTGCCCGGTAGCGCGCGGATTCCGAGCCGGGCCCGCTCGTCCTCGCTCAGCCCGGCCGGGTCGACGTCCACCAGCCCGGGCAGGTGTGAGCGCTCGGCGAGCCCGGCCAGGCCGGCGAAGATCAGCGCGGCGATGCACAGGTACGGGTTGGCCGACTGGTCGAGGACCTTGACCTCCAGGTTGGCCGCGCGGCTCTCCTCGCCGCGGCTGCCCGTGATCAGGCGCAGCGCGGTCTCGCGGTTCTCGTGGCCGCACGCCTGGAACGGGGCCGCCCAGTGGCCGGGAACGAGCCGCAGGTAGCTCGCGACCGAGGGTGCGCCGACGGCGAGCAGGGCGGGCAGCCGGTGCAGGATGCCCGCCGCGAAGGACTCCGCGGCGTCCGTCATGCCGCAGGGCCCGTCGCCGCCGTCGTGCAGGTTCACCCCGCCGCGCCAGATGGACAGGTGCACGTGGCCGCCGTTCCCGACGCCGTCGGCGACCACCTTCGGGGAGAAGGAGGCGCGCAGGCCCCGGTCGGCGCTCAGCGCCCGGATCGTCTCGCGTACCAGCACGAAGGTGTCGGCGGCGCCGAGCGGATCCTCGGCGGCCACGGACAGCTCGTACTGCCCGGCCGCGTACTCGGGGTGGATCTGCTCCACCGCGACGCCCTGTTCGCGCAGCGCGGTGAGCAGGTCGGCCAGGTAGTCCGAGTGTTCGACGAGACGGGTGAACCCGTAGGCGGGCCCACGGGTGGCGGGCACGAAGTCGTCCTGGTCGAGCCCGAGGGTCCATTCCACCTCGATCGCGGACTTCGCGGTCAGGCCGGCGTCGGCCAGTGCCGTGACCGCGCGACGGGTGACGTCCCTGGCATCCTGCGGGTGCGGAGTACCGTCCTGCGTGTAGCGGTCGGCGGGCGCCCACGCCCAGCCGGGCTGCGCGGCGAGTGCGACGGTCCGGTTCAGGTCCGGCAGCAGCCGCAGGTCGCCAACGGGCCCACCCGCGCAGCGGCCCGCGATGATCGAATCGTCGGTCGCGAACGCGTCGAACACCGGCGACGCGCCGACGCCCCAGGCCGCGGCGTTCGCCAGCCGATCGACCGGGACCGCCTTCGTCCGGGTGATCCCGCTGTTGTCGACCCACGTGAGCGCCACCCCGACCACGCCCTGATCGGCGAGCCTGGCCGCCACCGGGCCGGCCTCCGCGGCCCGCCGCTCACGCTCGTCCCGGTCCATTGCGGCTCCTTCGCGCGGTCTCTGATCAGCGGCGATTGCCGTTCAGCGGCAGAATGGCGGTCATGGCACGATCCTCAGACGATACGTCGGCGCGGCCATCGAGACCGGGCGAACGGCGCCTGGAGGAGCTCGTCGGACAGATCGCGCTCGTCGACCACCACTGCCACGGGATCGTGCGGGGCCCACTCGACCGGGCCGGGTTCGAATCGCTGCTCTGTGAGGCCGATGCGCCCGGTCGCTGGCACGGGACGCTGTTCGACACCCAGGTCGGGCTCGCGGTCCGGCGCCTGTGCGGCCCCGTGCTCGACCTGCCGCCGCACGCGCCCGCCGACGACTACCTCGCGCGCCGCGCCGAGCTCGGCCCCGTCGAGGTGGCCCGGCGGCTGTTTCGGGGCGCGGGGATCTCCGAGTTCTTCGTGGACACCGGCTTTCGGCCCGACGGACTGACCTCGCCGGACGAGCTGGCCGCCTGTGCCGGGGCCTCGGCGCGGGAGATCGTCCGGCTCGAATCGGTCGCGGAGCGGGTGATCGCCGTCCATGGCGCTGGCGATTTCGTCGAGGCCTGCCGGGACCGTCTGGCGGCCGCGGCGGCGACCTCGATCGGCTTCAAGTCGATCGCCGCGTATCGGGTCGGTCTGGATCTGGCCCCGGAGCGTCCGCCCACGAACCAGGTGGCCGCCGCGGCTGCACGGTGGGCTGCCGGGATCGAGCGGGGCGCGCCGATCCGGCTGGCCGACGAGACCCTGATCAGGTTCCTGATCTGGACCGCCGTCGATCTCGGCCGGCCGATCCAGTTCCACACCGGATTCGGCGATGCCGATGCGGATCTCGGCCGCTGCGATCCGCTGCTGCTGGCGCCGCTGCTGCGGGCAACGGCCGGTCGCGGGGTACCGATCATGCTGCTGCACACCTACCCCTTTCATCGGAACGCGGGCTGCCTGGCGCAGGTGTTCGACCATGTCTTTGTCGATGTCGGCCTCGCGGTGCAGAACGTCGGGAGCCGGGCCGGACAGGTGGTGGCCGAACTGCTCGAACTCGCGCCCTTCGGTTCGGTGCTGTTCTCCTCCGACGGCTACGGGCTGCCGGAGCTGTTCCACGTCAGCGCCATGCTGTTCCGCCGCGCGCTGTCGGACTTCCTGGCGGCGGGAGTCGATGGCGATGCCTGGTCCGAGCGGGACGCCGAGCGGATCGCGTACCTGATCGCCGCGGAGAACGCCCGCCGCGCATACGGTCTCGACGACGGGGGAGCCGGACGCGGTTCGCTCGCCTAGGCTCGCGGTCATGGGCCCCGAGGCGATCGGTACCGGCGTCACCCGCAAGCAGGTCTTCGCGTGGGGGCTGTGGGACTGGGGCTCGGCCGCGTTCAACGCCGTGATCGTGACGTTCGTCTTCTCCGTCTACCTCACCGACGCGGTCGGCGACGACCTGCCGGGCTCGATCTCGGCGAGCACGTGGCTCGGCTGGTCGCTCGGCGCTTCCGGCCTGCTGATCGCGGTCCTGGCGCCGGTCACCGGGCAGCGCTCGGACGCGACCGGGCACCGGCGACGCTCGCTCGCGTTCCTCACGGCGGCGGTGGTGGTCGTGATGGCGGCGATGTTCCTGATCGAGGACCGGTACCAGTACCTGTGGGCCGGGCTGGCCCTGCTCGGCATCGGGTCGGTCCTGTTCACGCTCGCCGAGGTGCCCTACAGTGCGATGCTGCGCCAGGTGTCCACCCCGGCGAATGTGGGCAGGGTGTCCGGGTTCGGCTGGGCGATGGGCTATTTCGGCGGCATCGTATTGCTGCTGGTCTGCTACTTCGGGTTCATCGTCGGCGACGGCGACACCCGCGGACTGCTGGGCCTGAGCACCGACGGGGGATTCAACATCCGGATGGTGGCTCTGGTGGCGGCACTGTGGTTCGCGGCGTTCGCGATTCCCGTATTGGTCGCGGTACCGGAGCTGCCCCGCACGGAGGCTGATCCAGGAGCGGCCCAGGCGGGGTTCTTCGCGTCCTACGGTGTGCTGTGGCAAGACCTCAAGGAGCTGTGGACGGCGGATCGCCGCACCGTCGGGTTCCTGTTTGCCAGCGCGCTCTTCCGTGACGGCCTGGCCGGGGTGTTCACCTTCGGGGCGGTCCTCGCGGTCAATGTCTACGGCATCGCGTCCTCCGACGTGCTTCTCTTCGGCGTGGCCGCGAACGTGGTCTCCGGGGTCGCGGCGCTGGCGGCCGGGCGGTTCGACGACACCCTCGGGCCGAAGACGGTCATCGTCGCCTCGCTCGTCGCGATGCTGGTGGCCGGCGGGATCCTGCTGGTGGTCTCGGGTCCGGTGGCGTTCTGGGTGTTCGGGCTGCTGCTGTGCGTGTTCGTCGGCCCCGCGCAGTCGGCGTCGCGGACCTTCCTCGTGCGGATCATCCCGACCGGGCGGGAGGGGCAGATGTTCGGCCTGTACGCGACCACGGGCCGGGCGGTCTCGTTCCTGGCGCCGACCCTGTTCGGGGTGTTCGCGTGGCTCTTCGCCAGCGATCGGGCCGGCATCGTCGGCCTGCTCGTGGTGCTGGCGCTCGGGCTGGCGGCGGTGCTGCCGGTGCGGGCGCCCGAGCGCGACTACCGCCGCGAACCCTCGTCGGTCTGAACCTTGAGCTTGTCGGCGAACAGTCGTCGCTGCACGATCCAGCCGGCCGCGGCGAGCGCGATCCAGAGCAGGGTCGAGGTGACCTGCTCCCAACCGGCCTCCGGTTCGTGCAGGAAGGAGAGGGTGTCGCTGGTTCGTCCCAGACCGGCCAGGATCATGCTCGCGCCGCCGATCGAGGTGAGCCACAGCAGCGCCCTGGCCCGGTACTTGTCGGCGAGGAACGCGGACGCCACCGCGACCGCGAGGATCACGATCCCGCTGAGCGCCCAGTTGTTGTCCCCTGGCTGCAGGACGTCCGCGAGCTTCGCGCCCGCCATCGCGCCGGTCAGGCCGCCGATGAAGTAGGCGGAGAACTTGAAGATCAGCGTGGTGACCACCCACGAGGCGACGGCGCCGATGAGCGCGAACAGGATCAGCGTCGTCAGCGAGGCGTTGAACAGGTCCGCGATCAGCCAGCCGAGCCCGAAGCCGGCCGCGAGCACGGCGACGTGCAGCGAGCCGATGCCCCAGAAGCAGAGGACGACACCGACCAGGAGTACCGCGATCCCGCTCATTTTTCGTTCCCTTCGATTCGCGCGAGGACCGCTTCGGCCAGCGCGTCGGGTGCTTGTTCCGGTATCCAGTGGCTGACGCCGTCGAGCTCGACGAAACGGTAAGGGGCGTCGACGAATTCGCCGCAGCGCTCCGCGCCGGCGCGGCCGAGCGCCTCGTCGGCGGAGCCCCAGACGTAGGTGGTGGGCACCCGGACCGAGGGAATGCCGCCGAAGTCGGCGCGCATGGCGCGGTACCAGGACAGCGCGGCCGTCAGCGCGCCCGGCTCGGTGAGGGCCCGCACGTGCTCGGCAACCTGATCGGGATCGAGGTCGCCGTACGCCGCGCGCAGGCGCTTGGCGTCGTCGTCGAGCAGCAACTTCTCCGCCACCTGGCCATCCCGGAAGACGCTGATGTAGCGCGACCGCTTCTGCTGGTCCGCGTCCTCGCGCAGCGCCCAGCCGAACGCCGACGGGTGCGGAACGGACACCGCGGTCAGGCTCTCGACGCGTTCGGGGTGGTGTGCGGCGAGCCACCAGGCGACCACCGCACCCCAGTCGTGCCCGACCACGTGTGCCGACGCGATGCCGGTGGCGTCCATCAGGGCCACCACATCGGCGCCGAGCAGTTCGATCGAATAGTGCTCGACACCGACCGGTCGGGCGCCGGGGGAGTAGCCGCGCTGCGACGGCGCGATCACCCGGTGTCCGGCCGCGGTCAGCAGCGGGGTCAGCGGGCGCCAGCAGGCCGAGGTCTCCGGGAAGCCGTGCAGCAGCACGATCGGGGGGCCGTCGGCGGGACCGGAGTCCTCGACGTCGAAGGTGAGTCCGCCGGCGGTCACTGCGGTGTGAGTACGATCGTCCACGGAATCCATTTGTCCCTCAACGCTCGTCGTTGCATACCCGGTATGGGCTGAGATTACCGCTCGGGCCTCGAAAAGGGCGACATTCGTGGGCGGCCCCGATCGTGCCCACTTCGGCCGTGTGCCCGGGGTTTGTGACGATGAGGTGAGCGCATCGGCCGATCCGGTTCGTCCGGTTCCGGAAGCATGCTAAGTATCTCTTGGTACCAGGTGACCCGGCGTGGTACTTGAGGGGTTTTCGGGAGTGAACTGTGACGATTGCCAATGGTGGGTTCCGCGATGACGAGCCCCTGCGAATCGCCGGACGGTCGGTGGCGAACTGGCTGGACGCCGCAGCGACCGACCTGACCGCCGCGGTGATCGAGCGCCTCGTCGACGACCTGCCGATCTACAAGGAGCTGCCGCAGGAGGTGGTGCAGGGCGAGATCGCGGACATCGTGCATCACAACATGGAACTGTTCGCGACGCTCGTCCGTGAGCGTCGGCCCGGGCGCAAGGCAGAGTTCGTCGAACAGCGGAACTCCTCGGCACGACGCGCGGAGGAGGGCGTCCCACTCGATGCCGTGCTGCACGCCTACCACGTCGGCATCGGGATGGCGGCCGAGGAGCTCTTCGCCGACGCGGAACCCGGCGACATCGGCGACGTGCAGACGATCATGGTGATGGTGCTCGATTTCCTGCGCCAGTTGACCCTCGAGGTGAGTTCGTCGTACCTCGAGGAGCGCCAGATCATGGACAGTCAGGAGAACTCCGGCCGCCGCTCACTGATGGCCGCGCTGGTCGCCGGGGAGCCGCTGGATGCCATCGCGCAGCGAACCGGGCTCCGACTCGCCCCGCACTATCTCGCGATGAGCCTGTCGATCGGGGAGCACGTCGACGAGCGCGGCGACGGCGTCAGCGGGACGGTCGCGGGCAGGCGAAAACTGCGCAGGCTGCAGGCCGAGTTGGACCGGATCACCGGGGAGCCCGCGCTCACCGTCATCGACAGCAGCGGGGGGACGGCCCTGATCCCGTGTCCGGGGAACCCGCCGGAATGGGACGCGCTGAAACGGATGGTCGATCGCGCGCAGGCGGTGGTGGGCACCGAGATCCGGGCGGCGGCGCTGGTTGCTGCGCCCGCCGAGGTGCCCGCGGCGGTGGAGCAGACGGCCGAGATCATCGCGCTCATCTCGCGATCGGGCCGCCCACCGGGGCTGTACCGGCTGCGCGACGTGCTGCTCGAGTATCAGCTGAGCAGGCCTAGCCCCGCACACCCCGAACTGGCAGGCCTGCTCGAGCCACTGGTCGCGAGGCCGGAGCTGATGCAGACTCTCGAGGCCTATGTGGCGAGCGGACTGAACCGCCGCGCGACGGCGTCCGCGCTCCAGGTACACGCCAATACCGTCGACTACCGCATGCGGCGCGTCGCGGAGCTGACGGGGCTGAACCCGGCGGACCCCGCCGACCTCCCGCACGTGGGGGCGGCGCTGGCGGCCCGCAGGGCGCTCGCCTGAGCGGAGGGCCCCGCGGACCGTCTCGGGCATAGTGGAGGGCTCGCGGCGATCCGGCGCCGCGACCACGAGGGGGATTCGATGCGGTTGGTTCGATGGACGGTGACGACCCTCGGGTGGGCGGCGGTGCTGGCGGCCGCGGTGGGTGTCCTCGCGCACTACCTGGACTCGACGGTCACCGTGCTCGTCGTGCTCGCGTCGTTCGCGCCGTTCCTGATGGCGTGCGGCGTGGTCGGCCTTGCGGCGCTGGCTTGTACTCGCCAATGGGTCGGGACGGTGGTCGCGGCGGTGGTGGTGGCGGCCGCGGCGTGGACGCAGCTGCCGCTCTACCTGGGCGACCGTGCCTCCGACGGTGACCCGGAGCTGACGGTGATGCAGGCGAACATTCTCTTCGGGAAGGGCGACCCGGAAGCCCTTGTCGCGCAGGTCCGCTCGCGTGGCGTCGAGGTGTTGACGGTCAATGAGTTGACCGACGGCGCGATCCCGCAGCTCGGTGCCGCCGGTCTGGACGCAGAGCTGCCGTACCGGTACCTGCGACCGATGGAGTGGGGCGGGGGCGGGACCGGGATCTGGAGCCGACACCCGATCAGCGAGGAGACCGAGCACATGGGTTTCGTGCTGAACATGGTCTCCGTGCGGGTGCACAAACCGGAGCAGCGGCCCTTCATGGTGGTCGCGGCACACCCGCTGCCACCCTGGCCCCGACCGCAGACGACGACGTGGTCCCAGGAGATGGGCCAGGTGCGCGACATCCTGCAGGGCCTCCGCGGGCGCGGCGAGCCGGTGATCATGGGCGCCGATCTCAACGCGACCTACGATCACGCGCAGTTCCGGGCCCTGATCGGCGAAGGGTACAACGACGCGGCGGAGCAGTCCGGTGCCGGTGTGCTGCGCACCTATCCGGCTGACCGCTGGTGGCCCCCGGTGCTGGGGATCGATCACATCCTGGTCTCCGGGGCGGCTGCGGTGAACGCGGAGGCGGTGGACCTGCCGGGTTCGGATCACCGCGGCGTGGTCGCGGAGATCGACCTGAACGCCCCCGACGACTACTCCGGTTCCGACTGACCCTGGTCCGACGGCGTCCGTTCGTTGATCAGGACCGCGACGCCGTCGAGGATGCGGTCGAGCCCGAATCGGAGCGCGTGTACCGGGTCGCCGGTGGACTCGAACTCGGTCCCTGCCGCCTCGCCCACCCGCCCGGACACCGGGAATTCGGCGGGATCCATCAGTCGTTCGAGGGTCGGCGAGACGAGGTCCCACCACTGCGCGTCGGTCAGCCCGGATTTCTCGGCGGTCGCGCCGACGCTGACGAGTAGGCGGGCGGTCCCGACCACATGGGTCAACACCAGCGTCAGGACCGAGTCCATCTCGACGTCGGAGAGACCGATTCCGTCCAGCGGTCGCAGTTCGGCCTCGTATTTGCGAACGGTGTTCGGGCCGAGGACGGGACGCATCCCGACGAGCTGGAGCATCCAGGGGTGGCGCTGGTAGAGGTCCCAGTTGCGGGCGGCGATGAACGCGAGGCCGCCGCGCCAGCCGCCCGGTGCCTGGGCGGGTTCGTCGAGATCCGCGTAGAGGCCGCCGAGCACGCTGTCGTGCATCAGGTCGACCAGGTCGTCCTTGCCAGGGACGTGCGTGTACAGCGACATGGCACCGGAACCGAGCCGGTCGGCGACGCGCCTCATCGAGACACCGTCCAGGCCCTCGGCGTCCGCGAGTTCGATGCCCGCGGCCACGATCGCCTCGACCGTCAGGCCCTTGCGCCCGGCCTTCCCATGCAGCCCCCACAGCAGTCCGAGGGTGCGGGCCGGATCGGAGGGGACCTCCCTTTTTGACGTCACGGGGACATTCTCCTCCCGCCCGTCATGGAACCCCTCGAGCCATACGGCGCCACGGTTGAGCGCGATCGATGTCCTTGCCCGTCAAGGCTCCGATAAAATCAACCTTGGTGTGCCGGGAAGCCTGGTCGGCGCGGGTGCTGGACTGCAGCGATCGGCGGCAGGGACCCCGTCTCTCGTGATCAGGGGCATCGCAAATGCGCGAAGTGGCAACCGTCCTGTTCCTGGTGGTACTGGCCACGGCAGTGGCCACCTTCGCTCGGCGCTGGCGTATCCCCGCCCCATCGTTGCTGGTGCTCGCCGGTCTCGCGGTGGCCCTGATACCGGGGGCGCCCGCGCTGCGGATCCCGCCGCAGATCATCGCGCTGGTGGTGCTTCCACCGCTGCTGTACGCGGCCGCCGAGGAACTGTCGCTGCGGGATCTGCGGACGGTGTGGCGGCCGGTGACAATCCTCGCCTTCGGCCTCGTCCTGGCCTCGGCGGCGGCGGTGGGCTATGCCGCGGTGGCGGTGACGGGCCTGTCTCCGGCGATGGCGTTCGTACTGGGTTCGGTCTTGGCGAGTACCGATCCGGTGGCGGTCACCGCGCTCGGTCGGCGCCTGGCCCTGCCAGGGCGCGTGCAAGTCCTCGTGCAGGCGGAGAGCCTGTTCAACGACGCCACCTCGCTCGTGCTGTTCAAGGTGGCCGTCGGCATCGCGGTGGCGGCGGGCGCGGTGAGCTGGCCGGCGGCCGGCTGGGAGTTCGTGGTGCTCGCGGGCGGCGGCAGCCTCATCGGCGCCGCCGTCGCGGGGGTGGTCGCCCTGATCCACAGGCGTACCACGGACCCGGTCCTCGAGACCGTGATCGCCCTGGTCACCCCTTACACCGCGTTCGTGCTCGCGGAATTCGCACACACCTCAGGCGTCACCTCGGTGGTCGTCGCGGGAGTCCTGCTCGGCCGCTCCAGCCATCGCTTCAGCGACGCCCAGATCCGTCTCCAGATCCAGGCTGTCTACGCGGTCGTGGTCTTCCTGCTGGAGAGTGTGGTCTTCAGCCTCGTCGGCCTGGCACTGCCCACGCTCGTGCGGGACCTGCCCAGTGGCACCGGCCGGTGGCCGCTGCAGGCACTGGTCCTCGCGGCCGTCCTGATCGGTGTCCGGGTGCTGTGGATGGTGCCGTTGTCCATTGTCACGAAGTCCACCGGCGGTCAATCCTCGTGGCGTATGGCCGCCGTAGTGACCTGGGCAGGCACCCGCGGCGTGATGCCCCTGGCCGCCGCCCTGTCCATCCCGCTGACAACCACCAGCGGTGAGCTCCTGCCCGGGCGGCCCCTTGCCCTCGTGCTCACCACAGCCGTCGTCGTTTTCACCCTTGTCGTACAGGGGCTGAGCCTGGCTCGGGTGGTCAACCGCTCCGGCCTGGCCCTGGAGCCAGAGCACACCGCCCGCGAGGAGGTCGAGGCCCGCGACATCCTCGATCGCGCCGCCCTTGCCTTCGTCGACCGCCTCGCCGACCTGGAGACCCAGCCAGAGCCTGTTATCGACCGCGTGCGGCGCGGCCTCGGTGCCCGGCTGGACCACACCACCGACAGCCCCGACGGCAGCACCCTCGACGCCGCATATCGCGAACTGCGGCACGAGGTGATCGCCGTCCAGAACGTCGAACTGCGCCGCCTATATGACGAGCACCAGATCAGTGAAACCACCCGCAAGAGCCTGCAACGCGACCTCGACCGGGAGGACGCAGCCCTCGGCGACCGCTGACGGCACGAGCACGACACGGTCGATGGGCCACGTGCGGAATCGCACCTGGGGTGAAGAACCCGTGGCGATTCCGCCGGGTCACCGGGGCACCGGGTTCACGTCAGCTGGGGTGGGACCGCCATGGTTGAGATGGCGGATCGTCAGGGCAGCGCCGAGGAACGAACCCAGGAGCAGGATGGTGATGAGTTGATCACCCACGACGAGGCTTCTTTCCTATTCATATCTCGATACCGTGCAAGACCAGCGTCGACCCACGGCGGTTCGGCGAGAAGGCTGCCGACACATTCTTCGCGAGATCTATACGTGCACACCGCGTGAAGTGGCCGGGCCACGGCCGGCCAGGAGAGGTCGTGGTGTCAACGCCTCGTCAATGTCCATGTCGTGGGCGCTATGAATCCGTAAGGAATGTCGAATCCGGCGCTGACGGGTGTTGACTGACACAGAAACGTGCGGGTGGTCCGGTGGACCGTCCCACCTTGATGCTGGGGATTCGGCCGATCGATTTGTCGACCCTACTTTTCGAAGCCGCGGTCGGTACCGGCACGAATCTCGACAGGCGTTCGGCAAAAGGAACGTAAAGATGATGGTTCTCGCGTTCATCGTGCTGACTGTGGCGGTCTTCGCCGTGCTCGGGTTGATCCAAAAGGCCGTGGAGCGGTTGTGAACGTCGACAACGCCGTCGGCCTGATTCTGGTCGTGCTGCTGGCCGTCTTCCTGATCGCGGCCCTGCTGTTCCCGGAGAGATTCTAGTGAATACCGCGACCGCGGGGATCGTGTTCACCGGCACTCTCGTGCTCGCACTCGTCCTGGTGCACAAGCCGTTGGGCGACTACATGTATCGCGTCTACAGCCGCACCACACACTCACGCGTGGAGCGGGCGATCTACCGGATGATCGGCGCCGACCCCGATGGAGAGCAGGCGTGGCCCGCCTACGCACGGAGCGTGTTGGCGTTCTCCGCGGTGAGCATCCTCTTTCTGTTCGGCTTCCAACTGCTGCAACAGCATCTGCCACTGCACCTGTCCGATCCGGCCACGCCGATGACCCCGGCGCTTGCCTGGAACACCGCGGCCAGCTTCGTGACGAACACCAACTGGCAGGCGTACTCCGGTGAATCCACCATGGGGTACCTGGTGCAGATGGCAGGTCTCGGCGTACAGAACTTCGTATCGGCCGCGGTGGGGATGAGTGTGGCGATGGCCTTGGTGCGCGGCTTCGCCCGCACCCGGACCGGCAATCTCGGCAACTTCTGGGTGGACCTGGTGCGAGGCACGATCCGAATCCTGCTTCCGATCGCCTTCGTCGCCGCGATCGTCTTGATCGCCGGCGGGGTGATTCAGAACTTCCACCTGCACACTCAGATCGTCGACACTCTCGCCGGGACGCGGCAAACCATCACCGGCGGCCCGGTCGCCAGCCAAGAAGCGATCAAGGAACTCGGCACGAACGGCGGCGGCTTCTACAACGCCAACTCCTCGCATCCGTTCGAGAACCCAACCACGTGGACGAACTGGGTCGAGATCTTCCTTCTGCTGATGATCAGCTTCTCCCTGCCGCGCACGTTCGGACGGATGGTCGGCAGCACGAAGCAGGGCTATGCGATCGCCGCAGTCATGGCGACACTCGCCGTGGTCAGCGTGACATTGATGAGCGTCTTCCAACTGCAACACCACGGCACGGTGCCGACCGCGATCGGCGCATCGATGGAAGGGGTGGAAGGGCGGTTCGGCGTGACGAACTCGGCCACCTTCGCCGACGCCACCACCTTGACCTCGACCGGTGCGGTCGACTCCTTCCACGATTCGTACACCAGCCTCGGCGGCCTGATGACGCTGTTCAACATGCAGCTCGGCGAGGTCGCCCCCGGCGGCGTCGGGTCCGGTCTGTACGGGATGCTCGTGCTCGCGGTGATCACCGTGTTCGTGGCCGGGCTGATGGTCGGCCGGACACCCGAATACCTGGGAAAGAAGATCACCCCCCGCGAAATCAAGCTGGCCGCTTCATATTTCCTGATCACACCCTTGGTCGTGTTGGTCGGCACCGCCGTGGCGACGGCACTGCCCGCACAACGAGCCGCGATGCTGAACACCGGCCCGCACGGACTTTCCGAGGTCCTCTACGCCTTCACCTCTGCGGCCAACAACAACGGCTCCGCGTTCGCCGGCCTGTCCGTGAACACCACCTGGTACAACACGGCGCTGGGGCTGGCCATGCTGTTCGGTCGGTTCCTGCCGATGATCTTCGTCCTCGCCCTCGCCGGTGCGCTGGCCTCGCAGGGCACCACCCCGGCGTCGATCGGGACACTGCCCACCCACCGGCCGCAGTTCGTCGGCATGGTCGCCGGGGTCACCGTCATCCTCGTGACGCTGACCTTCTTCCCGGCGCTTGCGCTCGGACCGCTGGCGGAAGGAATGCACTGATGTCCGATACGACCATGGCACCGCCTGGAGGGGCGTCACCGCCGCCGACACAGGTCGGGCGCGTGGCGGGCGGGCTTCTCGATCCGAAGATGCTGATCAGATCGCTGCCCGACGCCGTGCGCAAGCTCGACCCCCGCACCCTGTGGCGCAACCCGGTGATGTTCATCGTCTGGGTCGGCGCGATCTGGAGCACCGTGCTTGCCGTCACGGATCCCTCGTGGTTCGCCTGGGCGATCGTGTTCTGGCTCTGGCTGACAGTGATCTTCGCCAACCTCGCCGAGGCAGTCGCCGAGGGCCGCGGCAAGGCCCAGGCCGAAACCCTCCGCAGGGCCAAGACCGACATGATCGCGCGCCGGATCAACGGTTGGGCGCCGGGCGTCGTCGGCACTGAGGAGCAGATCGGAGCGCCGCAACTGCAGCAAGGCGACTACGTCGTCGTGGAGGCAGGCCAGACCATCCCTGGCGATGGAGACGTCGTCGAAGGCATTGCCTCCGTGGACGAGTCCGCGATCACCGGCGAATCCGCGCCGGTGATCCGCGAGTCGGGCGGCGACCGGTCCGCGGTCACCGGCGGCACCCGGGTGCTCTCCGACCGGATCGTCGTGAAGATCACGCAGAAACCGGGCGAGAGCTTCATCGACCGGATGATCGCGCTGGTCGAGGGCGCGAACCGGCAGAAGACGCCGAACGAGATCGCCCTCAACATCCTGCTCGCCGCGCTGACGATCATCTTCGTGTTCGCGGTCGCCACCCTGCAGCCGCTGGCGATCTATTCGAAGGCGAACAACCCCGGCGTTCCCGACACGGCGGCGTTGGACGTTCACGGTGTAACCGGCATCGTCATGGTGTCGTTGCTGGTGTGTCTCATCCCGACCACTATCGGGGCGCTGCTCTCGGCCATCGGCATCGCCGGGATGGACCGCCTGGTGCAGCGCAACGTGCTGGCGATGTCCGGGCGTGCGGTCGAGGCGGCAGGCGACGTGAACACGCTGCTGCTCGACAAGACCGGCACGATCACCCTGGGTAACCGGCAGGCATCGAGATTCCTCCCTGTCGCGGGGATTTCCGAGGATCAGCTGGCAGATGCGGCGCAGCTCTCCAGCCTCGCCGACGAGACCCCGGAGGGGCGCTCGATCGTGGTGTACGCGAAGGCGGCCTACGGTCTGCGCGAACGCACCCCGGGGGAGCTCTCACAGGCGAGCTGGGTGGCCTTCACCGCGCAGACCCGCATGTCGGGTGTCGACCTCGACGGCCACATGCTCCGCAAGGGGGCCGCCACCGCGGTCGCGGACTGGGTCCGCAGGCAGGGCGGCGAGGTTTCCCCGCAGCTCGGGCAGCTCGTCGACGGCATCTCCGCCTCCGGCGGCACCCCGCTGGTGGTCGGCGAGGTCGCCGACGGGCGGGCCGCGGTACTCGGTGTCATCCACCTCAAGGACGTCGTCAAACAGGGCATGCGGGAACGCTTCGACGAGATGCGCCGGATGGGGATCCGCACCGTGATGATCACCGGCGACAACCCGTTGACGGCCAAGGCGATCGCGGACGAGGCCGGCGTGGACGACTTCCTCGCCGAGGCGACACCCGAGGACAAACTGGCGCTGATCAGGCGGGAACAGGAGGGCGGCAAGCTCGTCGCGATGACCGGCGACGGCACCAACGATGCCCCCGCGCTCGCGCAGGCCGACGTCGGGGTCGCGATGAACACCGGCACCTCGGCGGCGAAGGAGGCCGGCAACATGGTCGACCTCGATTCCGACCCGACCAAGCTCATCGAGATCGTGGAGATCGGCAAGCAACTGCTCATCACCCGCGGCGCGCTCACGACCTTCTCGATCGCCAATGACATCGCCAAGTACTTCGCCATCGTCCCCGCGATGTTCGTGGCACTGTTCCCCGGACTGGATCTGCTCAACGTCATGCGCCTGCACAGCCCGGAGTCCGCGATCCTGTCTGCGGTGATCTTCAACGCGCTCGTGATCGTCGCGTTGATACCGCTGGCGCTGCGCGGGGTGAAGTACCGGCCGAGCAGCGCGTCGAAACTGCTCAGCCGCAACCTCTACGTCTACGGACTCGGCGGCATCATCGCACCGTTCGTTGGGATCAAGCTCCTCGACCTGATCGTTCAGTTCCTCCCCGGGATGTCTTGACATGCAAACCTCTTCGTGGATCCGGCAGCACCTGGCCGCGCTGCGCGCCCTGGTCGTGCTCACCGTCATCACCGGCATCGCCTACCCGCTCGTGGTCTGGGTGGTGGCGTCCCTTCCCGGCCTGCATGACAACGCGGAAGGATCGATCATCCAGGTCAACGGCCAGGCTGTGGGCAGCGCCCTGATCGGGCAATCCTTCACCGATTCCGACGGGAACCCGCTGCCGCAATATGTCCAACCCCGCCCGTCCGCCGCGGGTGACGGCTACGACCCGACCGCTACCGGCGCGAGCAACCTCGGGCCCGAGAGCGTCCGGGACATACTGCCGGATCCGGCCCTGATCGCACAGGGTGCGACGCCGGAGGACGCCGGGTTCAAAGCCGGACTGCTCACCCTGGTGTGCTCACGAAGCCGCTCGGTCGGTGAACTGGAGGGTGTCGACGGGTCCCGTCCGTTCTGCACCCCAGGTGGTGTCGGCGCGGTGTTGTCGGTGATCGGTCCACGGGACCAGGGCGGCAACGTCGTGCACCCCACACGGGTGGTCAGCGTCAATGAGCAATGCTCGACGGACAAGTCGACACCGGTCACTCCGTTTATCGGGGCGTACGACGGTGTCAGGGTCGAATGTGCCGAGTTCGGTGAGGACTATTCGATCGGTCAGATCGTGCCGATCCGCGGTGACGCCCCGGCGACACCGGTGGTCCCGGCGGACGCGGTCACCGCCAGTGGCAGCGGACTGGATCCGCACATCTCACCGGCCTACGCGGATCTGCAGGCGGCGCGGGTGGCCAGGACCCGTGGGATCTCCGTCGACCAGGTCCGGTCGGTGATCGACGACCACGGGGACGGGCGCGGGTTGGGATTCCTCGGAGAACCGCGCGTCAACGTGCTCGAGCTGAACCTCGCACTCGACGCCGAGTACCCGGTTCCGAGGTAGGCAGGCTCGCATGCGGGGCACATTGCGTATCTACCTCGGCGCTGCCCCCGGGGTCGGGAAGACCTACGCCATGCTCGGTGAGGGGCGCCGACGCCGCGACCGTGGTACCGACGTCGTCATCGGGTATGTCGCCTGCCATGGCCGCCCACGCACGCTGGAAATGGTCGACGATCTCGAGGTCGTCCCCACCAAGGCCATGACCTACCGCGGTGCCACGTTCACCGAGATGGACACCGAGGCGGTGATCGCACGAACACCGCGAGTGGCCCTCGTCGACGAGCTCGCCCACACCAACGTTCCGGGATCCAGTCACGACAAGCGGTGGCAGGACATAGAGGATCTCCTCGACGCCGGCATCGACGTCGTCTCGACCGTCAACATCCAGCATCTCGAGTCCCTCAACGACGTCGTCGAACAGATCACCGGCATCCCGCAGCGTGAAACCGTCCCCGATGAGGTTGTCCGCCGCGCCGACCAGGTCGAACTCGTGGACATGGCCCCCGAGGCGCTGCGACGCAGGATGGCCCACGGCAACGTCTATCCACCGGAGAGGGTGGGTGCCGCGCTCTCGAATTACTTCCGGGTCGGCAACCTGACCGCGCTGCGCGAACTGGCGATGCTCTGGCTCGCAGACAAGGTCGACGACCAACTCGATCGCTACCGGGCCGACCACCACATCACCGGCACATGGGAGGCCCGTGAACGTGTCGTCGTGGGACTGACCGGAGGCCCAGAGGGGGAGACCCTCATCCGCCGGGCCGCGCGGATCGCTGATCGATCCAAGGGTGCCGACCTGTTCGCGATCCACATCACCCCCAGTGACGGTCTGGCAGGCGCCAACCCCGCCCACCTGGCCCGGCAGCGGGCACTGGTGGAGAGTCTCGGGGGCACCTTCCACCATGTGGTGGGGGACAACGTCCCTGATGCGCTGCTCGAGTTCGCTCGCGGCGTCAACGCGACCCAGCTGGTGCTGGGCGCGTCCCGACGGGGGCGGCTCGCCCAGATATTCTCCCGCGGGGTCGGGGTGGAAGTGACGGCGCTGTCGGGCAGCATCGACGTGCACATGGTCACGCACGAGGCGACGAAACAAGGCCGTGCCCAACGGTTGTCGGCGCTGACCCGGCTGCGGCGGGTGGCCGGGTTCGTTCTCGCCGTCGTCGGGATGCCGTTGCTGGCGGTCGTGCTGGCGAACCTGCGGGGGCACCTGTCGCTGCCGAGCGACATCCTGCTGTTCCTGCTCGGCGTCGTCGGGGTGGCGCTGGTGGGCGGGCTGTGGCCGGCGCTGGTCGCCGCACTTCTCGGCTCCGCGCTGCTCAACTATTACTTCACCCCGCCGATCTACGAGTTCACCATCGCCGAGGCACAGAATGCGCTCGCGCTGATCGCCTATGTCGTGATCGCGATCGCGGTCAGCGCGGTGGTGGACCTGGCCGCCCGCCGTACCCGCGACGCGGCGCAGGCGAGTGCCAACGCGGCCGTCCTGGCGAACCTGTCGGGCAGCGTGCTGCGCGGTGAGAAGGCGCTGTCCGCGATTCTCGATCGTCTGCGCGAAACCTACGCGCTGACATCGGTCACCCTGCTCGAGCGTCCACCCGACACCCCACTGACGCCGGCCCGCCAGCAGGAACCGGCGCGGTGGCGGGTGGCTGCCACGGTCGGGGGTGAGCCCTGCCTCAGCCCCGACGACGGCGACATGGTCGTTGCCGTCGACGACGACCTCTCCCTTGCGCTGCGTGGGCGGACGCTGCCTGCCGCCGACCGACAGGTCCTCGAGGCCTTCGCAGCCCAGGCGGCGGTGGCGTTGCGCCAGCAGCGGCTCGCGGACGAGGCGGAACATGCCCGGCCCCTGGCCGAGGCCGATCGAATGCGCACCGCGCTCCTCGAGGCCGTCGGTCACGACCTGCGCACCTCGTCGGCCTCCGCCACCTCGGCCATCGAACGCCTCCGACACGCCGACGGCAACCGGACCGCGGCGGACCGGGACGAGCTCCTCGCGACTGCGGCCGTCTCGCTGAAACGGCTCGATCATCTTTCCGCCACGCTGGTCGAGATGGGTCGTCCGCGAGCCGGGGGGCTGGGTACGGCGGTTCAACCGGTCGCGCTCGACGACGCCATTCCACGGGTCTTCGACGCCATCGGCGCGGGCGCCGATCGAATCCGGGTGCAGATCGCCGAAGAACTGCCTGCCGTGCTCGCCGACCCCGGGCTACTCGAGCGAGTGCTCGTCGACCTGATCGCGCACGCCCTGCACCGCACCCCACCGGGTGAGGACGTCCTGGTCGCGGCAAGCGTGTTCGGCGACATCGTCGAATTGCGAGTCATCGACCACGGCCCGGACCTCCCCGTCGACGCCGACCGGGATCCGCTCGGCCTACCGGCGCCCGAGCCGGACGGCGAGAACGATCGCCGGGTCGATCTCGGGCTTGCCGTGGCCGAGAGCCTCGCCGAAGCGATGGGCGGCTCCATCGTGCCCACGGACACGCCCGGTGGCGGTGTCACGATGATCATCACCCTGCCGGCGGAGGAGACCGTGACGAGGGACCGCCCGAGGGACCCCGCATGACTCGCATCCTGCTCGTTGAGACCGAGCCGCAACTCCTGCAGGCACTCGGATTCATACTCAGGACGCGGCACTATGACGTGTGCACCACCCCCGATGCCTCGCAGGCCCTGGTACAGGCCACCACCTGGCATCCCGACCTGGTCATTCTCGACATCGACCTGGACCTCTCGGGCGGCGACGGCAGCGAGTTGATCGCGAGGCTGCGTGAGCGGACCCGCATGCCGATCATCGTGGTGGGCGGCCACTCCCGATGCCACGACGAAGTAGCGGCCCTCGACGCGGGTGCCGATGACTACATCACCGGACCGTTCGGCATCGACGAGTTGCTCGCCCACGTCCGCGCCGTACTGCGCCGAGCCGCCGATGACGCCCGGCCCGCTGTCGTCGAGGTCGGCGACCTGCGCGTGGACCTCGCCCGCAAGGTGGTCACCGGCCCCCACGACGAGAGGGTGCACCTCACACCGATCGAGTGGGGAATTCTCGAACCACTCCTGCGCAATCCCGGAATCCTCGTCGGCGGAGAGCAACTCCTGACCGCGGTGTGGGGACCCGGCCACACCGCCGACAGGCACTACCTGCGGATCTACCTGTCGTCGCTGCGGCGCAAGCTCGAACCCAACCCGTCGCGGCCCCGCTACCTCATCACCGCACCCGGCATGGGCTACCGCTTCGAGCCATGATCCGGGGGTGCCCGATCAGGTCACTGTGCGTCGCCTGCCGTGCGCGTTGCCGGTTGGGCAGCACAGGATTCGAGGTAGCGCTGTTCGGGGACCTTGAGTGTCTGCTTGGCCGCGGACAGGTAGTGCGACCGGGCCGGACATCGTGGGACTGATCGGCGCCGTTGTGCTCGGCATCCAGGCATGGGTGCTGTGGCGGGCCCGGACGGGGGAGCAGGGGGAGCGGATTGCTCACCCTTGGGTGTGTTTCGGAAGACGGCGCGGCGGGCGACTCTTGAATTCGAACCCGATACCGAACCGAACGGAGCGACATCCCATGCGCCAGACCACCATGACCCGCACCATCATCGCCTCAGCCGCGGCGGCCGCCGCCATCGCCCTCGCCGGGGTCGGTGCCGTGTCGATCGCATCGCACACCGATCCGGGAACGGCGACGAGCGTGAACGCCCCGGTCGGGCCGGGGGGTGCGGTCGTACCGGGCTCGGATACGAGCCGCGCCACGGGTGGCGGTGTGGGACAGGGGGCCGTCGTGGCACCGGTCGACGCGGCGACGGTCCCGGGTCTGAGCGGGCCCGTGGGTACCGATCCGGTCGGACCGGCGGGTCAGAACCCGGGCGGCCCGGCCGGCCCGAAGCCCGGCGGACCCGTGGCCGATCCGGTGGTCCCGCCGCCTGCAGGGCCGGTGGATCCCGGTCCGGTGGTGGACCCGGTCGAACCGGGACCCGTTGGCCCGGTGTCCGATCCCGTCGTTCGTGATCATCGGGGGGACGGGGTCGACCCGAACCCGCCCGGTGGCGTGATCGTCGGGCCTTCCGATGGATCCGGACCGATCGTCCGCGACCATCGCGACCAGTCCGGACCGATCGTCCGGGATCATCGCTAGCCGCGATGCGCATCGGGACCGCACCGGGTCCGTGATGTGGGTCAACAAAGGGGTCGGTCCCCGCGCGTCGCGCGGGGACCGACCCCTTTGTGCGCCATACTGGGCGGCCCGCTCACATCTCGAACAGGAGTTCCCCCTTGCGTTTTCGTTCGGCCGCCCGTCCGCGTCTCTTCCTGATCGCCACCGCGGTGGCAGCACTGGCCCTGACCGGCTGCGCTGCTCCAGCGGCGGAGGCGATGCCGACCGGGAGCGCGGGCGACTCCGGTAGCGCCCAGGCCGACGGGGTGGCCGCCACCCTCGCCACGCTCGAGACGATCCCGGTCAAGGGCCGGGCACCCAAGACGGGATACTCGCGCGATCAGTTCGGACCGTCCTGGACCGACGACGTCACCGTCGCGGGCGGCAGGAACGGCTGCGACACCCGCAACGACATCCTCGCCCGCGACCTCGTCGACACGACGGTCAAGCCGGGGACCAGGAACTGCATCGTGCTCACCGGCACCCTGCACGATCCGTACACCGGCAAGTCGATCGCGTTCACCCGCGGTTCGGGCACCTCCAGCGCGGTCCAGATCGACCACGTGGTCGCGCTCAGCGACGCCTGGCAGAAGGGCGCGCAGCAATTGGACGAGCCGACCCGTCGGGACTTCGCCAACGATCCGCGGAACCTGCTCGCGGTCGACGGCCCGACGAACGCGCAGAAGTCGGACGGCGACGCGGCGACGTGGCTGCCGCCGGCGAAGCCGTACCGGTGCACCTACGTCTCGAAGCAGGTCGAGGTCAAGGCCGCCTACCGGCTGTGGGTCACCCAGGCGGAGAAGGACGCGATCACGCGAGTGCTCTCGTCCTGCTAGTGACCGGAGGTCGGTGGGTGACGACCGCGACCGCGACGCCAGCGGCGACTCCGACGAGGGTGGCGATCACCCGGGCTTCGAGGAGCGCCCACGGCTCGGTCGGGTCGGCCAGTTCGGTCATCAGCATGATCAACGGTGTGAAGAACCCGATGGCCAGGCCGTAGTTGCGTGTCATGAACAGCTCGGTCGGAAACATCAGGGCGATCACGAGGATGGCGAGCACGGTCGCAGGCAGGTCCGGTAGGAGCAGCGCGGCGGCGACGCCGAGTCCGGCGACCGTGCCCAGCACGCGGTGGATGCCGCGATAGACGCGGCTGCGCGCGTCGGTGGCCGCCAAAGGAACGGCGGCGCCCGCCAGGGCCCAGTTGAGGTGACCGATCCCGAGGAGTAGCCCCGCCGCGCCTGCGAGGGATAGGGCCAACGCATAGCGCGAGGCTTGGACCATCGCTTCGGAGGCCCGCAGGTCCACGTCCTGGCTCATCCGCCGAACGGACGTCTCGAGTCGGAATGCCGGGGCTCGGATCGAACCGGATTGGCCGACGGCGATGCAGAGCAGTGCCGTCGCGGCGCAGATCGACAGTGCCGCACAGGGTGCGATGTGGCCGGCAGGGACGGCGGCGACGGCGCCGAGCGCGAAGATCCCGAAGAACGGGCCCGCGGGTCGGAGACCGAGCCGGTCCGTCACCAGTGATCCCATGGCGCTGAACCCGACCGCGGTGACCACCAGGACCCACGGTCGGGCGTGGAGGCCGGACAGCAGAAGGCCGATGCCGATGCCGGTCAGCAGTACCGCACTCGCCTGCACCTGATGCCGGAGTCGCTCGCGGTGCCATTCGGACCGGCCGTACATGCCGGTGAACGATCCGAAGACGGCATAGATGATCAGGTCGGGGCGGCCGAGGAGCACCAGTACTAGCCCGGGAACGATCAGTCCGATCGCGACCCGGCCGGCGTGCAGGTGGTCGTTCTCGACGCGGACGACGCTGAGCAGTCGACGTGCCGGTGCCGCGCGCAAGGGGGTACTCCGATCGTCGTCCGTGGGAATGGATCTCAGTCTCAGGGTGCAGCGCCGCGGATGTCCAAGACATGTTTCCGAACGTTCGATAGGCGCGGCCGATCGAGCGGAGGGTGTCAGTCGGCCGCAGGCTCGGACGGCGCCCGCAGCGCGGCATCGATGCCGGCGGCCTGCGCGGTCCGGATCAGGGCGCGGGTCAGTACCGAGCCGGGCGCGGCCGCGGCGATGACGAGCGCCACCCGGGCGGTGACCGACGGGCCGTCCGGTTGCAGCACGCGCGTGCCCGCGGCCGGGGCCAGGCTACGGAGCCAGGTCTGCGGGATGATGCTCGCCCAACGGCCGCTGCCGACGTGGGCGAGAAGCGTCAGGGCGGAGTCGGTTTCGAGCTGCGGAGTCGCGGCCAGATCGAGTGTGGCCAACGCATCGTCGATGAGCTGGCGGCCGTGCATGCCCTTGTTCAGCAGGCACATCGGTAGTTCCAGCGCGTCCGGCCAACCGATGGTGTCCGATCGGCCGGTGAGCAGTTCACTGCCGACGACGAGTACGTGCCTCTCCTCGTACAGCGGGGTGACGAGAAGGTCGGCGGTGTCCTGACCGTCCGGATAGACGATCCCGGCGTCCAGTTCGAATCGGCGGATTCGCTCGATGATCTCGGCCGACCGCAGGCTCGACTCGACCTGGACGCGGACGAGTGGGTGCTCCGCGCAGAACGGATCGGTGAGCAGTGCGACGGTGGTCGACGCCGCCGGGATCACCCCGAGCCGCAGCTCGCCGGTGAGGTCGGTCTGCAGCGCCGCGACCTCCTGTTTGAGCAGATCGTGGTCGGCCAGGATGCGTCGGGCCCACGGCACCAGCCGTTCGCCCTCGGGTGTGAGGCCCTCGAAGGCGCGCCCGCGTCGGACCAGCGGAACCTTCAGTTCGTGCTCGAGCTTGCGGATCGCCTCCGACAGCGCCGGCTGGGATACGAAGCAGGCGCTCGCGGCGCGAGCGAAGTGTCGCTCCCGGGCGAGCGCAACGAAGTACTCGAGCTGGCGGAACTGCATGGCCTATTCGACCACGCCCCGGTGCCGAAATGACTGGTCGGAAGTGTCTACCGCGGCCCGGACCGCCAGCCGCCCATCCCGATCATGATGAGGCGCAGCTGGCGCTCGGCGCGCGCGATCACCTCGCGCTCGTCGCGCTGATCGACCTCGAGGACGTTGACGACGGTGGACATCATCGTGTTGACGATCAGATCAGCGGCCATCTCGAGGTCCTCGACCTCCCACTCAGACAGGCCAGGAACCCGGGACAGGTCGATGGTGAGTTCGCTTGCGAACAAACGTAATTCGGAGGCTATGGCCCGGCGCACCTCGGCGACCCCGCCGTAGCGTTCGCGGCTGAGGAACCGGAACTGGCCCTCGTGCGCGTGTACCTGCCGCAGCAGGATCTCCAGCGACGCCCCCGCGTCCTTGGCGCTCGGGCCGCGGCGGGCCTCGCGCAGCATCCGGCGCAGCATTCGCATGCTGTCCTCGACCAGGGCGACGCCGAGGTCGTCCATCGAGGCGAAGTGTCGATAGAACGCGGTCGGGACGATCCCGGCCGACCGCGCGACCTCGCGCAGGCTCAGGTTCGCGAAACTGCGGTCCTCCAGCAGCTCGAGCGCTCCGTCGAGAAGCGCCGTCCTTGTGCGCTCCTTGCGTTCGGCCCTGCTCTCCGGTTCGGTCACGGCAATCAGTGTATGTGTGTTCACTTGTTCTGTGTACGACCGGTCTGTAATCGGCGTCACATTGCCCTTGGGGTTGACACCTACCTGGTACTTCCTGACACACTTGTTTGTGTACGAGTGTTCACTGAAACTCTCAAACAGGAGGCCGTGGTGACCTTGCAGACCCGAACCGGAATCCGCCGGCTCTCGCTGATGTCGCTCTTCGAGGCGATGGCGACCCCGCACCAGATCGACCGCTACCTCGAGCTCGTGAACCCGATGGCGACCGTGCGCGACCTGCGGGCCGAGGTCACCGAGGTGCGCCGAACGACCGCCGACACCGTCACCCTCACGCTGCGCCCCACCCGGCAGTGGCGGGGCTTCGAGGCCGGTCAGTTCGTCCAGATCGGGGTCGTGATCGACGGTGTCCGGCACACGCGGTGCTATTCGCCCGCCTGCTCGCAGCACCGTTCGGACGGCCGCATCGAGCTCACCGTCAAGGCGCACCCACAGGGCCTGGTGTCGCAGTACCTGCACGCCAACGCCCACCCCGGGCTGGTGGTGAGCCTGTCGCAGGCCGACGGGGTTTTCCGGATGCCCGCTCGCAGGCCCGACAAGATCCTGCTCATCAGCGGTGGCAGCGGCATCACGCCGGTGCTGTCGATGCTGCGCACACTCCTGGACGAGGGGCACGACGGCGAGATCACCTTCCTGCACTACGCCGACGCCGAGCGGGACGTTGCCCACCGCGACGAGCTGGCCCAGCTGGTGGCGGGTCGCGACAACGTGCGGGTGGTGTTGGCCTACACCGGCCAGTCGGAGGGCGGCGACCTGCACGGCTTCTTCGGTCGCGAGCACCTCGAGGCCGCGGCGCCCTGGCATGGCGAGGCCCAGACGTACCTGTGCGGCCCGCCAGGGCTGATGCGGGGGGTCCGCGAGCACTACGTCCGGATCGGGCTGGTCGAGCGGCTGCACACCGAGGAGTTCACCGCCCCGGTCGCCGCCGACGAGGACGCCACCGGCCTGCTCACATTCAGCTCGTCCGGGGTGACCGCCCAGAACTCGGGCGCGAGCCTGCTCGAACAGGCGGAGGCCGCCGGTCTGTCTCCCGAGTACGGGTGCCGGATGGGGATCTGCTTCTCCTGCACCGCGGTCAAGACCTCCGGCTGCACCAGGAACCTGCGTACCGGCGAGACCGACTCCGACCCCGACCAGCCGATCCAGCTGTGCATCTCGGCGGCCGTCGGCGACGTCTCCGTCGACATCTGATCACCTTCGACCAAGGAGAACTCCCATGCTCGGACTGTCCATCCCGACGCTGCCGTTCCTCGGCGGCGCGAAGAACGAAGAGACCACCGCCCCGATCGTGCTCAGCTACGAGCAGGTCGAGGAGATCGGACGCGAACTCGACGAGCTACGCGCCCGGATCGTCGCCGATCTCGGCGAGCAGGACCGTGAGTACATCTACAAGATCATCAAGGCCCAGCGTGGATTCGAGGTCGCCGGCCGCGGCCTGATGTACCTCGGGTTCCTGCCGCCGTTCTGGCTCGCCGCCGTCGGTGCCCTCGGCATCTCGAAGATCCTCGACAACATGGAGATCGGCCACAACGTCATGCACGGCCAGTACGACTGGATGCGTGAACCGGGCCTGAACTCGCGGGTCTTCGAATGGGACACGGTGTGCCCCGCGGACCAGTGGCGGCACTCGCACAACTACATGCACCACACCTACACCAACATCGTCGGCCGCGACCGCGACATCGGCTACGGCATCCTGCGGATGGACGAGGCCCAGAAGTGGAATCCGTACTACCTGGGCAACCCGGTCTACGCGTTCGCGCTCATGGTCTTCTTCGAGTGGGGCGTGATGCTGCACGACCTCGAGACCGAGAACATCGTCAAGGGCAAGCGCAAGTGGCACGACGTCAAGCCGCTGCTGCAGGGCATGTGGCGCAAGGCCGGTCGCCAGGTCCTCAAGGACTACGTCGTGTTCCCGGCCCTGACCGGCCCGCTGTTCGTGACCACCCTGCTCGGCAACGCCGGCGCCAACCTGGTCCGGAACCTGTGGACCTACTCGATCATCTTCTGCGGGCACTTCCCGACGGGAGTGCAGACCTTCAGTGAGGAGGAGACCGCGGAGGAGACGCAGGGGCAGTGGTACGTGCGCCAGATGCTCGGCAGCGCGAACATCGAGGGCAGCCCGCTGTTCCACATCATGTCCGGCAACCTCTCGCACCAGATCGAGCACCACCTGTTCCCCGACATCCCGGCGCACCGTTATCCCGAGATGGCGCCGCACGTGCGGGCGCTGTGCGAGAAGCACGGTCTGCCGTACAACACCGGCGGCTTCTTCAAGCAGATCGGATCGGTGTGGGGCAAGATCTTCAAGCTCGCGTTGCCGCCGTTCCTGACCGGCTCCGAGTCCGCTCCCGGTGTTATCGTCGAACGTCAGAAGGCCACAGCGTGAGAGGTGACGCGTCCATGGTGAGCAAGTTCGAGCGACGCAAGGACACCGTGCAGGAGCTGACGGAGTCCGGGGCCACGCACGTCGGCAAGATCGCGATGATCATCGCGGGCGCGGTCCGGGACGTGACCCGCGAGATCGGCGACTGGATCACCGACGGCATCGAGATGCGCGAGGCGTCGAAGCGGGCGCAGGCGGACGCCGCCGATGAGGAACCGGACGTCGTGGAGGGCGAGACGGACGGCGGCGAGGGCCCCGCAGACAAGTAGTCGCCGCCCGTCTGCGACACCCCGCGCCCGGCGCGTGATAATTGACCCAGCTGATGATGATCGGCGGGACGGTTCCACGTGCCCGCCTGGAGTAGTGGATGCGGAGAACGGCGATGAGTGAGGCAGTTCAGGTCGGCGACCTGGTGCATATTTCGGATACTGCCGGCACCTGGGCGGTGGAGGAGATCCGCTCCGGAATCGCCCTGCTGCGGGGCAGCGACGAGAAGCGGATCTCCTCGCGGCTGCACAAGCTCACGGTGGTGCGCAAGGGCGCGACGAAGTAGGACGCGCCGATTGGGAGCGTGGGTCCGCGCCGACTGCCGTCGGCGCGGACCACGTCATCGTCAGAGCCGGACGTGCGGATAATCCGGTGAGCGCTCCTGGAATGACAGGATGCTGGGATTCTGGACGATCCCGTCACGGATCTCGATGGACCGCCGGATGGTCGTGTCGGCATCCCAGGCCGCGGGTCCGCCGAGCACGGTCGCGAGATAGGGGAGTAGCGCTTCGCTGATCTCCCAGGTGGCGGAGTTCCACAGGTAGGACGGGCTGTGGTCAACGCCGTAGTAGACGACGTTGTTGCCGACCTCGAAGGTGGGCTCCTCGAACGACGTCGGCCGCGCCCAGCTGAATCCCATTCCCTCGTCGCAGGATACGTCGACGATCAGCGTGCCCGGTGCGAGTGAATCGAGGTCCTCGTCGGCGAGGAAGGTCAGCGGCGCGTCGGTGTCCTGCAGGACGCAGTTGACGATGATGTCGTGCTCGGCGAGGAATCCGGCCACCGGCACGCGACCGCGTTCGGTGTGGGCGTGGCTGCGGCGCGGGTCGGCGTCGTCGTGATCGAACTGCACCATCCGGGCGGAGTGGATGGGCGCGCCGACCGCGCTGATCCCGCGGACGGTGAGCACCTCGACGTCGTGGACGCCGTGCGCGCTCAGCGCGGTGACCGCGCCCCTGGCGGTCGCGCCGAAGCCGATCACTGCGGCCCGCAGGCGGCGACCGTAGTCGCCGGTCGATCCGGCGATCTGCATGGCGTGGAGCACCGAGCAGTAGCCGGCCAGCTCGTTGTTCTTGTGGAAGACGTGCAGGCTGAGCGAACCGTCGGCCGTCCAGTGGTTCATAGCCTCGAAGGCGATAAGGGTCAGCCGCCGGTCGATGGCGAGCTGGGTGACCGCCGCGTCTTGGACGCAGTGCGGCCAGCCCCACAGCACCTGGCCCTCCCGCAGCTGCGCGAGATCCTCCGCGAGTGGCTTGGCGATCAGGACGACGTCACAGGTCGCGATGAGCTGCTCCCGCGACAGCAGGCCCGCGACGAGCGGGGCCAGCTGTTCATCAGGGATCCCGAAGTGTGCGCCGTACCCGCGCTCGAGGTAGATGTGCTCGCGGAGCCCCGCGTCGATTCGCTCGAGGTGCAGGGGGTGGATCGGGAGCCGGTGCTCGTTTTCCTTGTGTGAGTTCGACGTGATTCCGAGACGGAGCATGTTCAAGTGCGCCCTTAACTGGTGATGCCTGCCTATTGCAGGCCGTGGGCCACGGGCGGCGTGACTTCGAACGATTGTGCGATGGCGTCCGATCGGAGTCTAGGGCACCTTGCGCGTCGTCCGGCACAGATGGGCAAGACCCCGCGGTGCCGGATCGGCACCGCGAATCGCCGCGCCCCGATCTCAGGGGGTCGCCAGGAGCTTGTCGAAGGCCGGCATCACCTTCGGATTGGAATCCTTGATCCCGTTGACGGCGCCGACGCCGGCGCCGATCACGCCGCCCACGATGCACCCGGCGATGAAGTTGGGGAAGATCGACAGGCACCCGACGCCCGCACCGACGCCCAGCCCGATCAGTGCGCCCTGTGCGCCGCCGTTCCCCCAACCGACGGCGACCTCGGTGGCGAATGCATCGAAGGCGGACTGCTTGGTGGGATTGTCGGGCCAGATCGCGTCAGAGACGGCTTCGGCGCCCGGGGGCGGGGCCACCGCGGGCTGGGCGTAGGCGGTTCCCGCTCCGGCGCCGAGGGCGACGACGATGAGCGCAGACGCGGCAAGAGATTTGGTCGGATTCATTGCAGGACTCCAATACTGGTTTGGATGGCCATGATCCAATTCAGTCGCCGTAGAGTCGGCAGGTCGTGTCGGCGGCTGGGGGCGACGGACTTCGCGCAGGAATGAGAGCTCGGATCGCGCCGTACGGTGCGGCCACTTCCATAGCGCACCTCCACGGAGTCGCCAAGAGTCAGGTAAAAACACTAGCGCGGTGATCGCTTGTCCACGACTGGAACAGAAGAGATCGCGACCCCCGTCCGCGGTCACCAGGCAACTGTGACGAGAAAAGGCCCCCGGCCGAGTGGGCCGAGAGCCTTTCCTTCATGGGCGCTCGATCACGACCCGAGGCTGCCGCCCCCGCCGAGGCTGCCCAGGGGCCCGGCGCCTCCGCCTCCGCCGCCTTGCATGCCGCCCATCATGTCCATCACTTTGCTCATGAGATCGATCAGCTTCTCGAGCATTTCGAGGTCCATCTTCTTGCCACCTTCATGGGTATTTCACGGGTGAGCGGTGTGGTCGCAACTGAACGCGAGGCGCACCAGTCGAGCAATTCCCGCCCACCGCTCGTGAGGACGGCAACGCCTATCTGACTTCCGTCGACCGCGCGGGGCGATCCGGAATCCTTGGGCGCGATCAGGGAACGCGCGTGCGCAGCGGCGGTGGCGAGCGGCAGGTGGCCACCGCGAAATGCCCGCGGTCTGGTCCACCACCCGCTTCGGCGCGCCGTGCGGCATAACTGTCCGTCATGGGGACTCACCTCAACCCTGTATATCGCCGGGTCTTGGTTCAATGTTGCAGGAATTCGCCACCGATTTTGGCCGTTTGCGTCGGCGGCGGGACGCCACGCTTCGTGGTCACCCGTTTTGGGGGATGCCACCCGCGCCGCGGGTGGCGAGGCTGGAAGCCGGACGACGACCCATTGCCGGACACAACCCTCTGGAGGAACCCATGGCCATGGATACATTCGCTCTGCTCGCGGCGGTCTACGACTCGGAGGATGCCGCGATCGCCGACTACGACGCCATCCACGACCTCTACGTCGAGCTCCACCTGGTCGACACCTACGACGCGGCCGTCATCACCCGGACGGACAAGGGCAAGGTCAAGATCGTCAAGAAGCATGAGCAGCCGACCCGGCAGGGTGCCTGGGGAGGACTCGGCATCGGCCTGGTCGGGGGAGCGCTGGTGGCCCTGTTCCCCGCCGTCGGGCTCGGGGCAGGGCTGTTGCTCGGCGGCGCAGGCGGCGCCGGTCTCGGGGCGCTCGGCGGGCACGTCGCGGCCGGGATGAGCCGCTCCGACCTCAAGGAGGTGGGTGAGCTGCTCGACGAGGGGGACAGCGGGCTGATCGTCATCGCGGCGACGGATGTCGAGGCGCGGGTCGAGAAGGCGCTCAAACGAGCAGCCAAGGTGACGAAGAAGCAGCTCGAGGCGGACGCCGAGCAGGTCAGCAAGGAGATCGACGAGGCGACCAAGAGCTGAGAACTTCACGGTCCGGCGGTCGGGCAGATCACCCTCATCGGGGGAGGCGCCCGCCGCCGTGGCCGCGCAGGCTGCAACCCAGGCCACACCCGCGGACGACAGCCATTCAAGGGAGCAAACCATGACAGAACTGGACACTCTCTCCGACCTGCGACCCGCCGGTGCGGTCGGCCGCCCGACCCGGGCGGCCAGCTTCGAACACGGGGAAAAGGTTCGGCGCCGGATCCCGTTCGGCGCCATCGCCGAACACGGTCCGACCGCCGACCGTGACGCGATCGGCCTGCTCGAGTCCCAGGCCTCCACCCGGGTCCAGGAGCTCCTCCCCATCCGGTACGGGCGGATGGCCGACTCGCCGTTCGCGTTCTACCGAGGCGCCGCGCTGGTGATGGCCCACGACCTCGCACACGCCCCGACGACGGGTCTGTACACCCAGCTCTGCGGGGACGCCCACCTGAGCAACTTCGGACTCTTCGCGACACCGGAACGCGAACTCGCCTTCGACCTCAACGACTTCGACGAAACCTATCCCGGACCATTCGAATGGGATCTCAAGAGGCTCGTCGCGAGCCTCGCCGTCGCCGGTCTCGACAACGGGTTCACCGGCAAACAGCGCAAACGGATCGCCCGCGCGTGCGCGGCCGAGTACCGCGAAACGATGACCTACCAGGCCAATCGCGGCGAGCTGGCGGTCTGCTACGCCCACATCGACGCGACCGCGCAGCTGGACGAGCTCCGCGAGGTCCTGGACTCCTCGACCCGCAAGCGTGTCCAGAAGACGATCCGCAAATCCTGGGGTCGCGACAGCATGCAGGCGCTGTCCAAACTGACCACGACGGAAAACGGGCAACCGCGGATCGTGAGCGCACCGCCGCTGATCGTCCCCATCGAGGAGATCCTCAGCGACACCGAAGCCGAGCGGATCGACCGCGAGATGATCCAGCGACTACGTGAGTATCGCGACACCCTCGAACCCGCCCGACGTGTCCTGTTCGACCGATTCGAATACGTCCAGACCGCACGAAAGGTCGTCGGCGTCGGCAGCGTCGGCACCAGGGCCTGGATCATCCTTCTCGTCGGCCCCGGCGGCGACCCGCTGTTCCTGCAGGCCAAGGAGGCGGCGCCGTCGGTGCTTTCCAGATACCTGGAGGGTCCGTCCTATGCGAACCAGGGCGAACGCGTCGTGTCCGGACAGCGGGTGATCCAGAGCGCCAGCGACATCCTCCTGGGCTGGCAGCAGGGGCCCGACGTGAACGGGACCGTCCGGGACTATTACGTCCGGCAACTGCGCGACGGCAAGGGCTCAGCGGTCATCGAGACCATGTCCGCCGACCTGATGGCCCTCTACGGCCGGCTCTGCGCCCGCGTTCTCGCGTTCGCGCATGCCCGCGCGGGCGACCGGTTCGCCATCGCCGGGTACCTCGGTTCGGACGACGACTTCGACAAGGCGCTGACGGAATTCGCCGAGACCTACGCCGACCAGAACGCCCGCGACCACGCCGCGCTGCTCGATGCGATCGCCGACGGGCGGATCACCGCGCACCGGGAGTGAACCGCGGCCGGAGCGCCGCTTCTCTGCACACGTGAGCGCCCCCGGCAGGAATCGAACCTGCGACCTAGAGATTAGAAGGCTCTTGCTCTATCCAACTGAGCTACGGAGGCGTGATCCGCGAAGGATCGGGTCCGGAGTCTACCGGTAACCATGACCAATATTCGATAGGTTCGCTTACGGGTCGGCGAACCTGGACGAACCCGACAGGCGCGCGCCTCCTACCCTTGTGGGCATGGCATCACCCGAGCTCGCCCCCTCCGCCCCGTCGCCGATCCGAAGGGCGGGGGAGAACTCGGTACCGATCTTCGTCACGCTCGGGATCATCGCGGGGCTGGTCGCGGCGATCATCGTCGGGCTGTCCGCCTCGGACGCGCTGGTGTTGCTCGGCATCCCCGACCCGGGTCCGCTCACCACCTACGGACTGCCTGCGGTCAAGGCCGCCGGTGAGGTCGCCGCCGTCCTCGCGATCGGGTCGCTGCTGCTCGCCGCGTTCCTGGTGCCGCCGCAGCGCAGCGGGGTGCTCGACGTCGACGGCTACCGGGCGGTGCGCACCGCGTCGAACGCCGCGATCGTCTGGGCGGCCTGCGCGCTGGTCCTGGTGCCGCTGACCGTCTCGGACACCTCCGGTCAGCCGCTGAGCGCGGCCATCCAACCCGCCAACCTCTGGAAGGCGATCCCGCAGATCGAGCTCGCGGGCGCGTGGCGATCGACCGCGATCCTCGCGGTGCTGCTCGCGGTGGGCACGCGACTGGTGCTGCGCTGGTCCTGGACCCCGGCGTTGCTGCTGCTCGGCGTCGCCACCCTGATGCCGCTCGCGCTGACCGGGCACTCCTCCTCCGGTGGATCGCACGACCTGGCCACCAACAGCCTGATCTGGCACCTCGTCGCCGCGGCATTGTGGGCGGGCGGGTTGTTCGCGCTGCTCGCGCACGCGCGCAGGCGGGGCGCGTACACCGACGTCGCGACGCGCCGGTTCTCGAACGTCGCCACGGTCGCGTTCGTCGTGATGGCGATCTCCGGTGTCCTCAACGGACTGGTGCGGCTGCCGCTGAGCGAGCTGTTCACCAGTACCTACGGCTGGCTGCTCGTGGCCAAGACCGTCGCGCTGGTGGTCCTGGGCGTGTTCGGATACCTGCAACGGCGCAGTGCGCTGCCCGCGCTGGCCGCCGACCCGACGGCCCGTGGCCCGCTGATCCGCTTCGCCGGCGGCGAGGCGATCATCTTCGCCGCGACCATCGGCATCGCCGTCGGCCTCGGCCGGACACCGCCCCCCGCGGAGAACATCAACCCGACCCCGACCGAGGTGCAGTTGGGCTACAACCTGGACGGCCCGCCGACGTTCGCGAAGCTCGCGTTCGACTGGCGCTTCGACCTCATCTTCGGCACCGCGGCGATCATCATGGCGGTGGTGTACCTGCTCGGCGTCCGGCGGCTCCGCAAGCGCGGGGACACGTGGCCGGTTGGCCGCACCATCGCCTGGGTGCTCGGCTGCGCGACGCTCCTGGTCGCCACCTCGTCGGGCCTGGGCAGGTACTCGCCCGCGGTGTTCAGCGTGCACATGGGTGCGCACATGGCGCTGTCGATGCTCGCGCCGGTGCTGCTGGTGCTCGGCGGCCCGATGACCCTGGCGCTGCGGGCGTTGTCCCCGGCAGGGCCCAAGGGGGTACCCGGTCCGCGCGAGTGGCTGCTGGCCGCGCTGCACAGCCCCGTGTCCCGTTTCCTGACCCACCCGCTGGTGGCCTCGGTGCTCTTCGTCGGCGGCTTCTACGCCCTGTACCTCGGCGGCATCTTCGGCGCGACGCTCGACTCGCACGGCGCGCACCTGCTGATGAACGTGCACTTCATCCTGAGCGGCTACCTCTTCTACTGGGTGGTGATCGGCATCGACCCGGCGCCGCGCACCCTGCAGCCGATCACCAAGCTGGCGATGGTGTTCGGGTCGTTGCCGTTCCATGCCTTCTTCGGCATCGCGCTGATGAGCATGGGCGAGGTGATGGGTGGCTGGTTCTACCGGGCGCTCGGTCTGGACTGGAACGCGGACCTCATCGGTGATCAGCGGCTGGGTGGCGGCATCGCCTGGGCCACCGGCGAGATCCCGCTCGTGCTGGTGATGCTGGCGCTGCTGGTGCAGTGGTCGCGCAGCGACGAGAAGACGGCCAAGCGGGTCGATCGTGCGGCCGACCGTGATGACGACGCCGAGCTCGCGGCGCACAACGCCATGTTCGCGGAGCTGGCGCGGCGCGACCACGAAGCCGGCCAGTGACCACTCGCGAGGAGGTGCTCGCCGCGCGGGAGCGGGTGGGTCCCCGGGTTCGGCGGACCCCGGTGCTCCTGGTGGTCCTGCCGACGCCGGGCGGGGACATCCCGGTCGCGCTCAAACTCGAGCAACTGCAGCTCGGCGGTTCGTTCAAGATCCGCGGCAGCCTCAACGCCATGCTGAACCGGGATGGCGCGCAACGTGATTCGCCGGTGGTGATCGCGTCCGGCGGTAACGCCGGGATCGCGGCCGCCACGGCGGCCGGGATGTTGGGGATCGCGTGCACGGTTGTCCTTCCGGCCTCGGCGCCCGCGGTGAAGGTGGATCGGCTGCGCGCGCTCGGCGCCGAGGTCGTGCTCGACGGCGAGCGATACGTCGACGCCTACCTCCGGGCGTCGGCCATCGCCGCGCAGCGCGGCGCCCAGCAGTTGCACGCCTACGACCTGCCCGATGTGGTCGCGGGCGCGGGGGTAATCGGTCTCGAGCTGGCCGAGGAGGCGCCGGAGACCGACACGGTACTGGTCGCGGTCGGTGGCGGCGGACTCGTCGCGGGGATCGCCGCCGCGCTCGCGGGGGAGAAATCCGTCGTCGGGGTGGAGCCGAGCGGCGCACCGACCCTCAGCTCCGCGCTCGCCGCCGGTTTCCCGGTGGACGTGGGGGTGGACAGCATCGCGGCCGACGCGCTCGGTGCGACCCGACTCGGTGACATCGCCATGGATGTCGCCCGCCGGGCCGGGATCGGCTCGGTGCTGGTCGAGGACGAGGCGATCGACGAGGCACGAAACCTGCTGTGGCGCGAGTTCCGGCTGGCGGTCGAGCATGCGGCGGCCGCGCCGATCGCCGCCCTGCTCAGCGGCGCCTACACGCCGGCCGCGGGGGAGCGGGTCGCCGCCGTGATCTGTGGCGCCAACACGGACCCGACGACGCTGCCCACGGGCTAGCCGCTACGCGGGCCGCCCCGCCCGAGCCCCGTAGCGCTCACGGGCCGCCGACGGGGTGACGGTCTCCGCACGCACTGGCGGCGCCCCGTTGAAATGCTGGTCGAGGACCGAATGGGTCGCCGGGAGCAGGCGCTTGACCACGGCCAGTTCGGTTCGCGGATTGCTCGTGGAGCGCACGGCGGCCCGGGTGAGCGGCGTGACCACCCGGTCGATCACGGCGGGCTGATCGAAGTCGCCCAGCTCCCGCATCCACCCCGGCAGGGTGGCGATCGTCGCGGGCGCCATCAGCCGACTCATCGCCCACAGGGCGAGCCGGTCCTTCCCGAAGCGGGTGCGCAGCAGGTAGTGCATGCCCTCGATGGCCCGTTCGGAGGTGCACAACCGAGGGCGCACGGCGGAAAAGTACTCGTGCACCTCGGCGCGCGAGCGCGGGATGTCCGCGGGCTTGCAGGTCTGCAGTTCGGCGGCGACGGCGCACTCGGCCCAGTACCGGGCCTCCTCGTCCGGACTCAGCGGTCCGGGACCGAACATCTCGTAGCACTTGAGGACCGAGTGCCAGCCGGTGACGTGGATCCACAGCTGGCTGTCGGGGCTGTTGGCGCTGTACCGCTGCCCGCTGATCGGCTCGATCCCGGTTGCCTTCGCGTGCACCCGCATCAGCAGCTCGGACGTCTCGATCGCCGACCGGGCGTCGCCGACCGCCACGATCAGGAAGTAGGAGAGGGTGCCGTCGAGACGCCCCCTCGGGTCCAGGTAGATCCCCTTGGCGTCGGCGACCGCGGCGGTCAGGAAGGGGTCGAAGTGCTCCAGGGTGACCGAGCGCTGAAACCCGACCAGTGCGGTCGGGTTGGTCCAGACCTTCCACGTCGGCGATCCCGGCCCGAAGAATCCGTTGTCCTCGCGCCTGCGTGCGGGATCGAACGGCCAGCCTCGGTCGGCCAACATGCGGGGTTCGCTCATCGTGTCTCCTCCGGCGCGGTTCGTGAATGCAACGCGACCGTAGCAATTGCTGTCGGTGAATACAACGGTTGCGTAGCATTGGCCCCGGCGGGGACTGGCCGCGAGCGGCGATCTCTAAGGTGGACGCGGAGGTGGATCGATGACGAGAGCGCAGACGGCGGACGAGCGCCCGCGACGCAAGTACGCGCCGCGACTGCCACCGGAGCAACGCCGTGACCAGGTGCTCGACGCCGCGGTGGCGGTGACCGGGCGGTCGGGCCTGCACGAGCTGAACATGGAGGCCGTCGCGGCGGAGGCCGGCGTCGGGAAACCGGTGCTCTACAACGTGTTCCGTACCCGTGCGGAGCTGGTCGCGGCCCTGCTCGAGCGCGAACACCGGCGCGCGATCGAGCAGGTGATGGCCGCGATACCGACCGACCTCAGCGCGCTGGGTCCGGCCGCGGCCTACGCCGGAACGGTGTCCTCGTTCGTGCGCGTCGTGGTGGCGAACCCCACCCGGTGGCGCTTGATCCTGACCGCGCCCGACCAGGCGCCGGCCGAGTATCAGGAACACCTCCGCGCCTCCAGGGCGGCGGTGCTGGTGAAGGCGGAGGAACTGGCCAGGATGGGGATCGCGCTGGAGCCCGGACTGGCCGGTCTTGACCCGGTGCTGCTGGCCCACACGATGCTCTCGTTCGCCGAGATGCTCGGCAGGCTCGCGGTCAGTGATCCCGTCACCTATTCGAGTGAGCGCCTCGTCACCTACGCGGGGGCGCTGGCCGCCACGATCACCTCGGGTCGGTCCACCCGCTAGCACACCGGTGAGACGAACTGTGTTCCCGCGTGGCCGTTTTCGCGGGTCTGTGGACGCCCCATCCGTTCATCCACAGATTCGTCCGCGGCCACAATCCGGCGACCCGACGGGGGACGCTGGCATCGAGGGGCCGCGTGGCCCACGGATGCCAAGGGGGAACGACATGTACGAGACGCACACGGCGGTGGTCGGCACCGTGATCACCAATCCGGTCAAGCGGCCGACGAACTCGGGGGAGGAGGTGCTCAGCTTTCGGATGGCGAGCAACACCAGGCGTCAGGACCGCTCGACCGGGGAGTGGACCGACGGCGGCACCCTCTACCTGACGGTGACCTGCTGGCGGCGGCTGGTGGCGGGCGTCGGCGCCTCGCTGATGAAGGGGGATCCGGTGATCGCCTGTGGGCAGCTGCGAACCAACGAGTACACGACAAAGGACGGGGTGGACCGCGCCGACCTGGAGATGCGCGCCAGCGCGGTCGGCCCCGACCTGGCTCGCTGCCGAGCCAGGCTCGACCGTGCGCCCAAGGCGTCGCAGTCCGTCGACCCGGATGCGGACCCGGGGGCCGGGGAGTCGGAACGCGATCCAGGGGGCCTCGCGGGGGCAGGCCTCGATCCGGCGCTCCGGGCGAGCTGACCGATAACGGGCATTTCGGTCACGGCGGCGGCATAGGCTGAGGAGTCTTCCCGTCAGGTGAGGGGGCGGCTCGCATGGCACGCCTGAGGCTGTTGGTCGTGGTCCTGATCGTCGCCGCGATGACCGCTGTGTCGGTCGGATCCGGCACCTCCGCGGCGGCGCCCGCACCACCCGGATCGGTCATCGCGGTGCAGGACATGCCGAGAGAACTCTGGATACCCGGGACCGGGCGGGCGTACCGCCTCACCTACGCCACCGCCGACCATTGGGGTGCCCCCGCCACCAGCACAGGGGCGGTGTATCTGCCGCCGGGGCCGGCCCCCGAGGGTGGCTGGCCGGTGGTGTCCTATGCGCACGGAACGATCGGGGTGTCCGATCAGTGCGCGCCCTCGATGACCGGGCCGCAGGCCATCGAGTCCGCCTACCTCCAGGACTGGTTGGCGCGGGGGTACGCGGTGGTGGCGACGGACTACATCGGTCTCGGGACGCCCGGCGTGCTGCCGTACCTCGACGGCAAGGCCGCGGCGCACAGCGTCATCGACATGGTGCGGGCGGCCCGGACGATCGACACGGGGGTCTCGCCGCGGTGGGTGGTGATCGGGCTCTCGCAGGGTGGGCACGCGGCCCTGCACACAGCCCATGAGGCGACGACGTACGCGCCGGACCTGGACTACCGAGGCGCGGTCGCGATCGGTGCGCCGTCGAACCTCGAACAGCTGTTTCCGTTCGGCGGTCCGGGTTTCCCCAATCTCGGCCTGCGTGGGCTGACGACGTTCTCCCTGTTCGCCATCGTCGGGTTGCGGTCGGCTCGACCCGACCTGGACCTCGACAGCTACCTGTCGCCGCGCGGACGGGAACTGGCGGGGCTGGCGGAGCGCCTCTGCTCACCCGAGCTGGCTCCCCAGGTCGCGGGAGTGCAGGTGGGTGAGCTGTTCTCGCGGTCGCTCGGCGGCGACGAGATCCGATCGGCGCTCGCCGACTATCTGGGCGTGCCGACCGGTGGCTACGACCGGCCGCTGTTCATCGGGCACGGCACCAACGACATCGTGGTGCCGATCGTGCTGACGCTGAAGCTGGTCGCGGATCTTCAACTCGCCGGGGCGGACGCGCGGTTCGTCGCGTACCCGGGTGCCGGGCACGGCGAGAGTCTCGGGGCCTCGTCGGCGGACTCCATCGCGTTCGTCGAGCCGCTGATCCGATGACCGGCCGCTCGCAACAAGGCATCGGCGACCGGTGACTGGACGAGTGTCCTGTTTTGCGGGTAGCGACCGCGCCGGAGTTCTACGCTGCACCGAGTCCGGAGCCCGTCGCGGGGGACCGCACACACAACCAACCGAGGGTGGGGGAACACGATGGAGTTCGAATTCGGTCGCGCTGCTGGGCATCGCCTCGGCCTGCGCGCAGGCGTAGCAGTGCTGGCGGTGCTCGCACTGGCCGTGCCGGCGGCCGGGCAGGCCGCGGCGGATCCGGTCGGCGAACCGGGCACGGTGGTGGCCGACAAGGCCCTTCCGGTGGGCGCGGAGGTCGGCGCGGCAGCGAGTGGATCGCGCCAACTCACGTACTGGACCGAGGGTCCGACGGGCGCGCCGGCCCTCAGCACCGGAGCGGTCTACTTGCCGAAGGGAACGGCGCCCGCAGGCGGCTGGCCGGTGGTGTCCTGGGCACACGGCACCACGGGCGTCGGCGACGATTGCGCGCCCGCGCTCGGGTTCGACGTCACCGCGCTCACCCGCGACTACGTCTCGGCGTGGCTGGCGCAGGGCTACGCCGTGGTCGCCACCGACTACGTGGGGCTCGGCACCGAGGGAACCCATGCCTACCTGCACGGGCGAAGCGAGGGCCGTTCGGTCATCGACATGGTCCGGGCGGCCCGCGAGGTGACGCCTGAACTCTCGACCGCCTGGGTGGCCATCGGGCATTCGCAGGGCGGGCATGCCGCCATGTTCGCTGCGCACGAGGCGACGAAGTACGCGCCGGAGCTGGACTACCGCGGCGCGGTCGCCACAGGGACCCCCGCGAACCTCGAGTTGCTCTTCCCACTGGGCGGTCCCGGCTTCCCCAATCTCGGCCTCAACGGGCTGACCTCCTTCGCGGCGTACGTGGTCAACGGGATGAAGGCGGCCCGACCGGATCTGCCGATCGGCGACTACCTCAGCCCGGCCGGTCGCGAGTTGGTCGAGACCGCCGAGACCATGTGCTTCGTCCCCCTCCAGAAGCATGCCGGAACCTTCGGTGTCGGAGAGATGCTCAGCAAGCCGCTCGACAACGAGATGTTCCGCTCGGCCATGCGTGATTACCTCGCGGTCCCCACAGCCGGCTACGACCGGCCCGTGTTCATCGGGCACGGCACCGGCGACCGGACGGTTCCGTATCCGCTCGGTGCGAAGCTCGCACTCGATCTGCAACTGGCAGGCGAGCCCGTCACCTTCAGGTCCTACTCGGGCGGTCACGGGGCGTCGGTGATGGAGGCGTTGCCCGATACGACCGCCTTCATCCGGTCGCTGTTCGGGACCGCCTGAACCCCTGATCTGACCTGCGGCGGGCCGTGAATCGGTCGTGGCCCGCCGCAGATCGGGCCCAAGGCCTGTGTGGATTGGGGAGTCGCCTGGTGTCCCGATACTCTGGTCGCCATGGCGGAGTTCATTTACACGATGAAAAAGGTGCGCAAGGCGCACGGCGACAAGGTCATCCTCGATGACGTCACGATGAGCTTCTACCCGGGCGCGAAGATCGGTGTCGTCGGTCCGAACGGCGCGGGTAAGTCCTCCATCCTCAAGATCATGGCCGGACTCGACCAGCCGGGCAACGGCGAGGCGTTCCTCGCGCCGGGCGCGACCGTCGGCATCCTGATGCAGGAGCCGCACCTCGACGAGACCAAGACGGTGCGCGAGAACGTCGAGGAGGGCCTCGGCGAGACGATGGTGCAGCTCAAGCGCTACAACGAGATCGCCGAGCTGATGGCCACCGACTACTCCGACGAGCTCATGGAGGAGATGGGCGAGCTCCAGGAGAAGCTCGACCACGCCGACGCCTGGGAGATCGATTCCCAGCTCGAGCAGGCGATGGACGCGCTGCGCTGCCCGCCGGCCGACGAGCCCGTCACCCATCTCTCCGGCGGTGAGAAGCGCCGCGTCGCGCTGTGCAAGCTGCTGCTGAGCAAGCCCGACCTGCTGCTGCTCGATGAGCCCACCAACCACCTCGACGCCGAGTCCGTGCTGTGGCTCGAGCAGCACCTGGCCGCCTACCCGGGCGCCATCCTCGCCGTCACCCACGACCGGTACTTCCTCGATCACGTCGCGCAGTGGATCTGTGAGGTCGACCGCGGCCGGCTCTACCCGTACGAGGGCAACTACTCCACCTACCTGGAGCAGAAGGCCGCGCGACTCGAGGTCCAGGGCAAGAAGGACCAGAAGCTGCAGAAGCGCCTCAAGGAGGAGCTCGCCTGGGTCCGTTCCGGCGCGAAGGCCCGCCAGGCCAAGAGCAAGGCCCGCCTCGACCGCTACGACGAGATGGTCGCGGAGGCGGAGAAGCACCGCAAGCTCGACTTCGAGGAAATCCAGATCCCGACCCCTCCGCGCCTGGGCAATGTCGTGGTGGAGGTCGAGAACCTCGACAAGGGCTTCGACGGCCGGCTGCTGATCAAGGACCTGTCCTTCACGCTGCCCCGTAACGGCATCGTCGGCGTGATCGGTCCCAACGGCGTCGGTAAGACCACGCTGTTCAAGACCATCGTCGGGCTCGAGGAGCCGGACTCGGGCACCGTCAAGGTCGGCGAGACGGTCAAGCTCAGCTACGTCGACCAGACGCGGGCCAACATCGACCCGACCAAGACGGTCTGGGAGACGGTCTCCGACGGACTCGACTTCATCGAGGTCGGCCAGAACGAGATGCCCTCGCGCGCATACGTGAGCGCCTTCGGGTTCAAGGGCCCGGATCAGCAGAAGCCCGCGGGCGTGCTCTCCGGTGGTGAGCGCAACCGGCTGAACCTGGCGCTGACCCTCAAGGAGGGCGGCAACCTGATCCTGCTCGATGAGCCGACCAACGACCTCGACGTCGAGACCCTCAGCTCGCTCGAGAACGCGCTGCAGGAATTCCCCGGCTGCGCCGTGGTGATCTCGCACGACCGCTGGTTCCTGGACCGGACCTGCACGCACATCCTGGCCTGGGAAGGCGCCTTCGGCGACAACGAGGCGGCCTGGTACTGGTTCGAGGGCAACTTCGAGGCGTACGAGGAGAACAAGGTCGCGCGGCTCGGTGCCGACGCGGCCCGGCCGCACCGCGTCACCCACCGCAAGCTCACCCGGGGCTAGGACGTGCCGAACAAGGTCTTCACCTGTGAGGTTCAGGTGCGCTGGGGCGATTCCGATCGCCTCGGCCACGTGAACAACACGCTCTTCCTCGAGTACGCGCAGGAAGCGCGGGTCAAGTTTTTCCGCGAGCGCGTCTTCCCGGCGGGCGTGCGTCCGTCGGCGATGGTGGTGCGCAAGGTGGAGATCGAGTTCCTCAAGCCCATCACCGACGAGTCGGGCCCGGTCACCGTTGAGGTGTCCGTCCTCGCGGTCGGGAACTCCTCGTTCGGCGTCCGCCACCTGTTCCGCGACGTCCACGGGGTCACCTGTGGCGTCGCGGACGCGGTGATGGTGCGGTTCGACGTGAAGACCGAAACGTCGGTTCCGCTCACGGAACTCGAGCGATCGGTGCTGTCGGAGTATGCGATCACGGAAACGGTGCGCTAGAGGGCGCCGTCAGTTCACCTCTCGTCCCGCTCCCCACGGTTAGGCTCAGACGTGCACACCCGTCACGTCAGTTCGACCAGGGGAGTGGGCCGCGAGATGACCAGATCAGCCGATCGCTTCGACCACGGGGCCACGATGGGCCTGCCCTCGGACCTCGTCTCCCGCCTCGACGCGGTCCGCGATGTGTACTTCCGGAACATCGACTGGGCGGGGTCGCCCGGTCGCCCGAGCGCCGACGCCGAAAGGGTGTTCGGCACCCACCTCGAACTGGCCTCGCGCCGCCCTGCCGGCCACGCGGTATCGCGGGTGCTCGAGCCGCTGCCCGGCCAGCCCGCCGTGCAGATCGTCACCGATGACATGCCCTTGCTGGTCGAGTCGGTCATGGCGCTGCTCGCCCGCCTCGGTATCACGGTCACCGAGCTGATCCATCCGGTCTTCCAGGTCCGGCGCGATCCGGACGGCGGCCTCCTCGATGTGCTCGTCAACGGCACGGCGGCCGGAGCCGGAATGCTCACCGAGTCCTGGATGCTCGTCCTGCTGCATCCGACCACCGACCCGGACACGCTCGCCGAGGCAGGCGCCGCGGTCCGTGACGTGCTGTCGGATGTGCGGCAGGTGGTCGCCGATGCGGACGCGATGCGCTATGGCCAGTTGGTGCTCGCCGAGCATCTGGATGCGCTCGCGGACCGCGAACCGCAGGGATACTGGGCGGTCGACATCAGGGACACCGCCGCACTGCTGCGCTGGATGTCCGAGGGGCATTTCATGACCCTCGGCTACCGGCGGTACGAGTTCCGCGATCCCGGCGAACACGGGCGGCCGCTCGCCCACATCGTGCCCGAGAGTGGGCTGGGGGTGCTCGGTGCGGGATCGGTGGCCGATCACCGAATCGACCTGCCCGCACCCGAATTCAGTGTCGACCGGCCCATCCTGCTGCTCGCGCAGGGGGCGGCGCCCGCCACGGTGCACCGATCGGTGTACCCGTTCTTCGTCTCCGTCACCGGCCTCGACGGCGACGGCGCGATCACCGGCGAGCACCGGTTCGTCGGCGTGTTCACGGTGACCGCGCTGCACGAGAACGTGCTCGACATCCCGGTGATCGAGCGACGCGCGCGCACGGTGATCGAACGGGCCGGATTCGACATCGGTTCGTTCTCCGGCCAGCGGATGCTCGAGGTCATCCAGTCCTTCCCCCGTACCGAGCTGTTCTCCAGTGACACCGAGACCCTGTACGAGACCATCACTTCCGTGCTGGCAATCGGCATGCGGAGGCGGGTCCGGCTGTTCCTCCGGGACGACCAGTTCGGCGGGTTCACGTCTGCGCTCGTCTACCTGCCCCGCGACCGTTACACCACGCGGGTTCGCTTGGCGATGCAGTCGATTCTGCTGCGGGAACTGGGCGGGGGGATGCTGGAGTACAGCGCGAGGGTCACCGAATCGGATCTTGCGATGGTGCACTTCACCATCCACAAGGGGCCGGACGTGCCCCCGTCGTCGGCTCAGCTCTCGGCAGGTGACCGCGACCGGATCGAGTCGATGCTGGCGGCGGCGACCAGGGCGTGGGAGGACGACCTCCTGGACGCCGTCGCGGCGGATCCGTCGGTGACCTCGGTGACCGCGCAGCGCTTCGCCGCGGCGTTCCCCGAGGCATACAAGCAGGACTTCGACGCCGCGCGAGCGGTCAGGGACATCGTGCGACTGGAGGCGCTGGCCGGCGAGGCGATCGATCTGAAGCTGTACCGGCACAAGGACGCCCGACCGGGTCAGTGGCGTTTCACGCTGTACATCAGCGGTGCCGGGGTCTCGCTCAGCCAGGTGCTGCCGGTGCTGCAGAGCCTCGGAGTCGAGGTGCTCGACGAGCGGCCGTACCGGGTGGTTCGTCCGGACGGGCTGCCGTGCTGGATCTACGATTTCGGGCTGTCCGCGGCTCCCGAACTGGTCGATGCGACGGTCGGGGAGAACCTGGACTCGGAGCTGGACGAGGCGGATCGGGCCATCGAGTCGACGAGGGCGCTCGCCCTCCAACACCGGTTCACCGACGCCTTCACCGCCGTCTGGTACGACCGGTCCGAACCCGACCGGTTCAACGAGCTGGTGCTGCGGGCCGGGCTCGAGTGGCGGCAGGCCACCGTCCTGCGCGCGTACTCGAAGTACCTGCGCCAGGCGGGATTTCCGTACAGCCAGTTCCACATCGAGGGAGTGCTGATCGAGCACGGTCAGACGACCGGGCTGCTGGTCGAGTTGTTCCGGTCGATCTTCGATCCCGACCGGGCCTCGGCGCAGCGTGCGGAGGAGCTCGCTGCCGAGCTGCGCGACCGGATCAACGAGGTGGTCAGCCTCGATGCCGATCGGATCCTGCGCGGGATGCTGGGACTCGTCCTGGCCACGCTGCGGACGAACTACTACGTGACCGACGAGGCAGGCGATCACCGCGAAATCCTGGTGTTCAAACTCAACCCCCAGCAGATCGCCGAATTACCGAAACCGCGACCGCGTTTCGAGGTGTTCGCCTACTCGCCGCGGGTGGAGGGCGTGCACCTGCGATTCGGTCCGGTGGCCCGTGGCGGGTTGCGCTGGTCGGACCGCCGGGAGGACTTCCGGACGGAGATCCTCGGCCTGGTCAAGGCGCAGGCGGTGAAGAATGCCGTGATCGTGCCGGTCGGCGCGAAGGGCGGATTCGTGGTCAAGAGGGCGCCCGCGGCGACCGGGGACCCGGTGGTGGACCGGCAGGCGCTCCTCGCGGAGGGACAGGCCTGCTACCGGTTGTTCGTCTCCGGCCTGCTCGACGTCACCGACAACGTCGAACCCGCGACCGGGGTGGTGCTTCCGCCGGACCGGGTGGTGCGCCGAGACGGCGACGACACCTATCTCGTCGTCGCTGCGGACAAGGGCACCGCCCAGTTCTCCGACCTCGCCAACGACGTGGCGGCGCGGTACGGCTTCTGGCTAGGCGACGCCTTCGCGTCTGGAGGCTCGGTCGGCTACGACCACAAGGCCATGGGGATCACGGCCAAGGGCGCCTGGGTGAGTGTGCGCCGACACTTCCGTGAGATGGGGATCGACACCCAGACGGAGGACTTCACCGTCGCGGGCATCGGCGACATGAGCGGCGACGTGTTCGGGAACGGGATGCTCCTCAGCCCGCACATCCGGTTGGTCGCGGCCTTCGACCACCGGCACATCTTCCTCGACCCCGATCCGGACGCCTCGAGGTCCTTCCTCGAACGGGAACGGCTCTTCGCACTGCCGCGTTCCTCGTGGGCGGACTACGACCCGGCTCTCATCAGTGCGGGCGGCGGGGTGTGGGACCGCTCGCGCAAGTCGGTGCCGCTGACCGCCCAGGCGCGGGCGGCGCTCGGCCTCGACGAGGACGTCACCGAGTTGTCGCCGCCGGAGCTGGTGCGGGCGATCCTGCGCGCGCCGGTCGACCTGCTCTGGAACGGCGGGATCGGAACCTACATCAAGGCCACCACGGAGACCCATGCGGACGTCGGCGACAAATCGAACGATCCGGTGCGGGTCAACGGGAACGAGTTGCGCGCCAGGGTGATCGGTGAGGGCGGCAATCTCGGGGTGACGCAGCGCGGCCGGATCGAGTACGACCTCGCGGGTGGCCGCATCAATACCGATGCCATGGACAACTCGGCGGGCGTCGACTGTTCCGACCACGAGGTCAACATCAAGATCCTGCTGGACACCGCGGTCAGCGGCGGGGCGTTGCCGGGGGCCGAGCGCAACGGCCTGCTCGCCTCGATGACCGACGAGGTGTCGCGGCTGGTGTTGCGGGACAACATCGACCAGAACGACCTGATGGGCACCTCACGCGCCGACGCCCCGGCGATGCTGGGGGTGCATGCGCGCCAGCTCGCCGCGCTCGAGGCCCGTCGCGGGCTGGACCGGGAGATCGAGGCCCTGCCCGGACCCGTGGAGATCGAGGAGCGACTGCAGGAGGGCACCGGCCTCACCTCTCCGGAGCTGGCCACCCTGCTCGCACACGTCAAGCTCGCGCTCAAGGACGATCTGCTGGCCAGCGAGCTGCCCGACAGCGACACCTACGCGGTGCGGCTGCCCAGGTACTTCCCTCGGCCGCTGCGCGAGCGGTTCGCCGGGCAGATCAAGTCACATCGCCTGCGCCGCCAGATCGTGGCCACCATCCTGGCCAACGAGGCCATCGACTTCGGCGGGATCAGCTTCGCGTACCGGCTCGCCGAGGAGGCCGGCGCGAGCAGTACCGACTCCATCAGGGCCTTCACCGCGGCGACCGAGATCTTCGACCTGCGCACGGTGTGGAGCGACATCCGCGAGGCGCCCATCGATTCGATGGTGGCCGACGAGCTGACACTGGAATCGCGCCGGATGCTCGACCGGGCGGCGCGGTGGCTGCTGTCGAACCGTCCGCAGCCGGTCGCGGTGGGCGCGGAGATCAACAGGTACGCCGCGCGGGTCCGCGCGATGACCCCGAAACTCCCGAACTGGCTGCGCGGACATCACGTCACCGACCTCGCCACCCGGATGTCCCACGTGGTCGAGCACGGCTGCCCCGAGCCGCTCGCGCGGCGGGTGTACGGCCTGCTCGACGGGTTCCCCTCGCTCGACATCATCGACATCTCGGACATCAGCGATCGCGAGGTCGAGGAGGTCGGTGAGCTCTACTACGCGCTCGACGAGCGCCTCGGGATCGACGGATTCCTCACCGCCATCTCGGGTCTCGAGCGCGGCGACCGGTGGCATTCGCTGGCCAGGCTCGCGTTGCGCGACGACCTGTACAGCTCGCTGCGCTCGCTCACCCTCGACGTACTCGCGGGTGGGGAACCGGACGAGACGCCCGAGGAGAAGATCCTGGATTGGGAGTCGTCGAACTCGTCCCGGCTGAGTAGGGCCAGGGCAGCGCTCGGCGAGATCGCGGAGTCTGGGACGCTTGACCTCGCGACGCTCTCGGTGGCGGCGCGTCAGGTTCGCAGCATGGTGCGCGGAGCGGGCACCTGATCGGAAGGGATCGAAGTTTGAGCGTCGAAACGTCAGGGTCGGTGACCGCGGCTGCGGTCGGCTTCCACACGAAGGTCGGCGTGCGCTGGTCGGATATGGACGTCTTCCAGCACATCAACCACGCGAGGATGGTGACCCTCCTGGAGGAGGCGCGCATCCCGTGGCTGTTCGAGGACGGCAGGCCGACGGTCACCCTCCGGGACGGCGCGGTGATCGCCGACCTGCACGTGCGCTACCGCGGCCAGTTGCGGCACGACGACGGCCCCCTGGACGTGCTCATGTGGATCGAGTCGGTCCGTGCGGTGGACTTCACCATCGGGTACGAGGTGCGGGCAGGCGGCGCGGCGCCGGACTCGGCGCCGTCGATCGTGGCGTCCACGCAGATCGCGGCCTTCGACATCGACACCCAGCGGCTGCGCAGGCTGACCGCGCCCGAGCGCGAGTACCTGGAGCAGTGGAAGCGTGCATGAGCGGGTCCTGACCATCCCGGACGCGGGCGAACGGGAGAACCTCGCGACCTTCCTCGCCAGGGCGATCCGGTTGGACGAGGCGGTGATCGTCCGGATGCGGCAGCGGGACGAGGGTCGGCTGGTGGCCTTCGTCCCGACGGGTTTCGACGCGCTCGCGGCGCGGGTCGTCTCCGGACGGATCAGCCCGGACGACACCTCGGCCGCCGGTGACGGACTGTTGCGCGGCGTGACCGCGGCCGAGGGCGCCGACATCGACCCCGGCTTCTCGATGGATTCGGCCTGGCGTGGCGCCCTGCCGCCGGAGGCCGGCTTCGCGCACATCGACGACGTTCCGGCTCGGGTGCTGATCGACCTGGCTCAGCAGGGTGCGGCGCTGGCCAAGGAGCACGGCAGCAGCCACGGCCCGCCTGCCTCGTTGCTCGCGCAGGAGGTGCTCAGCGTCGAGGGTGCGGGCGAGGTCGTCGGGGTGTCCATGCGCACGGTGTTCGCGCTGGCCGCAATGGGATTCATCCCGCAGGTCAGCTCGGATCCGATGACCGCGGCCGTCGATCTCGAGCGCATCGATGCGGCCGAGATGGTGCGGGTGCGCGCGACCAAGACCTGGCTGCGCCTGGACGCACGCTTCGGTTCGGTGTTCGCACGGCGCGGGGGTGAGATCCCACTGTCTGTGCTCTAGTCCGCACCGTGGGCGTCCGGTGACGAGTCCACGCCGTCGCATCATGGTTTCCCGTGTGTGGGTGTGGTTGACCTGCTGATCCTGCAAATCCTCATGTGATTTGGCCAGGTATTTGCAAGGGATTTACCGTTGTACGAATTGCGTGATCGGGAACCTTGTACGGCATGAATTCGACGTACTAATTCTCCTTTTCGTTGCGAACGACCGTCTCGTTTGAATAACTTTGTGTCCGGTCCGCCGGGTACTGCCGCACCCGCCCTTTGGAGATTGCTTACCATTCGCCGGTATGACGACTTCAGCGAAAGCCAAGCGGCGGATTGTTTTTCGTGATGTACGTGTGTTCGACGGCACGTCCGACCGGCTCGTTGCCGGGGACGTCCTGATCGATGGCGACCGAGTTGCTGCGGTGTCGGAATCCCCGGTGGGTGAGGAACCGGGCAGAGAGACGAAGGTGATCGACGGCGGCGGCCGGGTGCTGATGCCAGGTATGTGTGACGCCCACGTACACCTGGTGGGCAACGCGAACTCATACGTCGACATGGTGACGGGCTCGGAGAGTCACATCGCGATCAATGGTCTCGCTGAAGCAAAGAACATGCTGTTGCGCGGTTTCACCGCGGTCCGGGACATGGCCGGCGACACGAGCAGCATCAAGTCGGCTATCGATCGTGGGCAGTTTCTGGGCCCGCGGATCTACCCGTCGCAGGCCGCGGTCTCGCAGACCAGTGGTCACGGTGATTTCGGCTTCGTCTACGAAACGCCGACCGCGCTGGGCGGTGCGGAGTCGCGTGCCGAGCAGATCGGGTTCATGCGTGTCGCGGACGGCGAGGCGCAGGTGCTGGCGTCGGTGCGTGAACAGCTGAAGAAGGGCGCGTCTCAGATCAAGGTGATGGTCGGGGGCGGGGCCGCCTCGATGTACGACCCGCTGTACACGGTCCAGTTCACTGACGGCGAGTTGCGCGCGGCGGTGAACGCTGCCACCGACTACGGCACCTACGTCGCCACCCACGTCTACAACGTCACCGGCATTCGCCGGGCGATCGAGGCCGGCGTCAGATCCATCGAGCACGGCCACCTCGCGGACGAGCCGACCATTGCATTGTTGGCCGAGCGGGAGATCTGGCTGTCCATGCAACCGTTCGCGCTCGGCGACCACCACTACCCGGATGCCAATCGTGCCGGGAAGGATCGCGAGATCTGCACCGGTGTCGAGAACGTGTACGGCTGGGCGAAGAAGCATGGGGTGAACGTCGCCTGGGGAACCGATCTGCTCCTCGAGCCCCAGATCGCCCCACGGCAGAGCGTGATGGCGGCCCGACTCGGTGACTACTACAGCAATGTCGACGCGCTGCGGATGCTGACGTCCGGCAACGCCGAACTGTTCCGGCTTGCGGGCGAGCGTGACCCCTACCGGGAGGCCCCGTTCGGGGTCATCGCCGAGGGCGCGTGGGCGGACGTCCTGCTGGTCGACGGCAATCCGATCGAGGACCTCAGCCTGATCGGGGACCCGGGTAAGAGCCTGTCGGTCATCGTGAAGAACGGCGAGATCGTCAAGAACACACTCTGACCCGGTCCGCCGAGTCATCTGATCGAACACGAACAGCAGTGTCGAACGAGCGCGCCGTCGACCTGATGGTGAGCGCCGGATGAGAGGTGTGAGTTGGTCGAAACAGCGACAGCGGAACACGAGGACTTCTGGGAGCCGATCCCCGGGTCGCTCGTGTCCGCGAGGGCGATTGAGCTTCACGGTCCGTGGGGGCACGTGTTCGGCCCGCTCGACCTGGACATCGACGAGGGCGGGGTGACGGTACTTGCCGCGCAGTCCGGTGCCGCCCGAACGGCCCTGCTCATGACCTTGTGCGGCAGGATGCGTCTGTCGGGCGGGTCACTGACCGTGCTGGGGCACACGAACAAACCCGCGAAGGTGTTTGCGGAGTCTGCCATCGCGTGCGTGAACGAGATCGACGACGTCAGCCCGTCGGTCACCGTCCGCGACATGGTCACCGAACAACTGCGGTGGCAGTCACCGTGGTTCAAGTTCGTTCCCCGGGTGCACGAGGACGGTGTGGAGCGCATGTGCGCGGAGGTGTTCGGTGACGTGCCGTTGCCGGCGCTGAACGCCTTCGTCGACGATCTCCCCGAAATCCAGCAGCTGCTGCTGCGGATCGCGGTGGCCAACACTCGCCGTCCACCGCTGCTCGTCGTCGGGCGCATGGACAAGATCGCCGACGACGAGGAACGGCTCGGGGTCCTCGAACGCCTTGTGGCGCTGGGTGAAAAGCAGTCGGTGATCACCGCGGACGTCAACCCGCTACTGCCGGACACCGGGGTGCGTGCGGTGGTCGACCTGCACGGACTGCTCGGCGCAGGCGACGTCGGCGTCATGACCGAAGGGAGGTGACCCATGCTTGCAGGAGTGTCCCTCGGCAGCGATTCGAAGCGGTACTTCCGTGGCACCATGCCGCGCATCGCGATCATCACCATCATCCTCATGCCCCTGCTCTACGGCGCGATGTACCTGTGGGCGTTCTGGAATCCGTTCGGCGCGGTCGACAAGATCCCCGCCGCAATCGTCAACAACGACACCGGCCGCACCGCGGACGGGCAGCAACTCGATGCCGGTGACCAGGTCGTCAAGTCGCTCATCGCCTCTGGGCAGCTGGACTTGGCGGAGGTCTCCGACGAGGAGGCATCCGAGGGCCTGGCGTCCGGAAAGTACTACTACACGATCACCCTTCCCGAGAACTTCAGCGCGGCAGTCGAATCGCCGAACGGGGCCAACCCGGAGAAGGCGGAGCTGATCTTCACGTTCAACGACGCCAACAACTACCTGGCGACAGTCATAGGGCAGGACGCCTCGGAGCAGGTCATCAACCAGGTCAACTCGACCATCGGTGCGCAGGGTGTCGGGCAGGTGCTCACCGGTCTGCAGAGCGCCGGCTCCGGCCTGCAGCAGGCCGCCGACGGCGCCGACCAGTTGGCCGCCGGGATCGACACCGCCAAGAGCGGGGCGGACCAGCTCAGTTCGGGTGCGAACGAACTGGCGACGAACATGGTCACCGCGGAATCCGGATCGGCACAACTGGCAAGTGGCGCAGCTCAACTCGCAACGGCGATCGACGGTGCAACCACGCCGTTGATCAATGCCCTCGACAGCGGTTCGCTACCGAATGTCGGCGGTCAGGTGTCCGAGCTCCGGCAGTCGCTGGAGGCACTCGGGAGCCGGCTGCCCGAATCGACGCCTGCGCCCGCCACCGCGGTCTCCCAAGCGTTGGACATCCTGCGGCAGAGCTCGGATCCCCTGGTTCAGCGGGCAGTGGCGGCGTTGTCGCCGCTCACCGCCCAGCAGGTGCGTGGGGATACCGCGGAGCTGCAGGCGGAGATCAATCGACTCAGCGGTGATGCTCGGGCGGTCGAATACCAGCTCACGAACCCGAGCAGCCCACTGCAGTCCGGTCTGGCGACGCTGCAGAACGGTGGGATCGCCTCCGACCTGCGCCAGTTGCGCAGTGGCGCCGACGAGCTCAGCAGTGGTGCCGCGACGCTCAGCTCCGGCCTGGTTCAGCTGACGGACGGCAGCAACCAGCTCGCGAGCGGCGCAGGTCAGCTCGCGTCCGGGATGGTCGAACTGCAGTCCGGCTCGAAGGAACTCGCGAGCGCGCTCGACGAGGGGGCCGGGCAGGTACCGAGCTGGACGGACGAGCAGAAGACCGCGACGGCGGACACGCTCTCGACGCCGGTGAAGCTCCAGCAGGACTACACGAACATGGCGCCCACGTTCGGCACCGGCTTCGCGCCGTTCTTCCTCTCACTGGCCCTGTTTGTCGGCGGCATCATCACCTGGATGTTGCTGACCCCGTTGCAGTCCCGGCCGACAGTCGGCGGGCTGGGACTGTACCGAACGGTGTTCGCGTCGTACTGGCCGGCGTTGCTGGTGGGGATCCTGCAGGTGGTCGTCATGTACACCGTCGTCCACTTCGGTGTCGGCCTCGACGTGAAGCACGTGTTCGGCACGATCGCGTTCCTGATGCTCATCTCCGCGACCTACCTCGCGATGATCCAGGCCTTCAACGCAGTGTTCGGGATCGCCGTCGGGCGTGTGGTGACCCTCGCCTTCCTGATGCTCCAGTTGGTCTCCGCGGGCGGCATCTACCCCGTGCCGACGACCGCCAAGCCTTTCCAGTACATCCACCCGTTCGACCCGATGACCTACACGGTCAACGGGTTGCGGCAGCTCACTATCGGTGAGCACGTCGACTCCCGGCTGTGGATCGCGATCGTGGTGCTCGTCGGGATCCTGCTCGTGAGCCTGACCGCCAGCGCACTCTCCGTCCGCCGCAACCGCCACTACACCATGGAGCGGCTCTACCCACCTCTGGAGGTGTGACCAGGAGAAGCCACCCGGTGACCGGGCGGTGCTCGTCACCAAGCCCGGGTGATTTGCCTCAACCTCTGTGATCTGTGGAACCGAGTATTGGAGAGAAGATGTCTGATTCCTTTGCAGCTCCCGCCGAATCCCTCGCTCCCGCCTACACCGGACGGCTCGGAACCGACGCCGTTCCGGCACTGCGCATGCCGAAGTCCGAATCGGATCCGGAAGCCGCCTACCGGTTCATCCACGACGAGCTGATGCTCGACGGCAGCTCGCGGTTGAACCTGGCCACATTCGTCACCACCTGGATGGACCCTCAGGCCGACCGGCTGATGGCGGAGACGTTCGACAAGAACATGATCGACAAGGACGAGTACCCGCAGACCGCCGAGATCGAGACCCGCTGCGTGAACATGGTTGCGGCCCTGTTCAATGCGGTCGATCTCGACGAGTCCGATCCCTCGTCCGCGACCGGGGTGTCCACGGTCGGCTCCTCCGAGGCGGTCATGCTCGCCGGCCTCGCCCTGAAGTGGCAGTGGCGGGCGGCCCGGCAGGCAGCAGGAAAGGACTCGACCCGACCGAACCTCATCCTCGGCAGCAACGTCCAGGTCGTCTGGGAGAAGTTCTGCCGCTACTTCGACGTCGAACCGAAGTACCTCCCGATGGAGAAGGGCCGCTACGTCATCACGCCGGAGCAGGTGCGGGAGGCCGTGGACGAGAACACCATCGGTGTGGTCGCAATTCTCGGTACGACGTTCACCGGTGAGCTCGAACCGGTTGCCGAGATCTCCGACGTCCTCGACGAGATCGCCGCGAAGGGTGGCCCCGACGTTCCCCTGCACGTCGACGCCGCGAGCGGCGGCTTCGTGGTGCCCTTCCTGCACCCGGAACTCAAGTGGGACTTCCGCCTGCCCCGGGTGGTCTCGATCAACGTCAGCGGCCACAAGTACGGCATGACGTACCCGGGCATCGGCTTCGTCGTGTGGCGTTCGAAGGAGCACCTGCCGGAGGACCTGGTCTTCCGGGTCAACTACCTCGGCGGTGACATGCCGACCTTCACACTGAACTTCTCGCGTCCGGGCAACCAGGTCGTCGGTCAGTACTACAATTTCATCCGGCTCGGTGTCGCCGGGTACACCCAGATCATGGAGTCGCTGCGGGACACCGCACTGATGCTCTCCGCTGAGATCGCGAAGATCGACCACATGCGGATCATCACCGACGGCACCGCGATTCCCGTGCTGTCGTTCGAGGTCGACGGCGACGCGGGGTTCTCCGTGTTCGACATCTCCCACGAACTGCGGGCCCGCGGTTTCCAGGTCCCCGCCTACACCATGCCGGCCGACGCGGAGGATGTCGCGGTACTGCGAATCGTCTTGCGGGAGGGTTTCAGCCGGGACATGGCATACAAGCTGGTGCTGGCGATGAGGGATGTCGTGGCACGGCTGAAGTCCGGTGCCGAGCACAACGCAAAGGGCTTCGCGCACTGAGCTGACAGTCACAGGCGGCACAGGTGCATATCCCGTACCTGTGCCGCCCCTGCTCGTATCGGAAGGAGGCCACGGTGGCGGGGACCGTGGACCGCCGGGCGCGTAGTGCCGTGCGCTACCCGGATCGTGCGGAGAAACATCGAACTGGTGCGCAGACGCAACACCGGCCATCGGGTGGGGCACCGGCCCTGGATCGACGGCACCCCGGCCGGGGTTCTCGCGGGCGGGTCGGATCGGCCGACCCGGAACACCGGCAGGGCGGCGGAGGCACTCAGCTCGCGTCGGCCATCTCCTCGGCGGGCTGATCGTCCCCACCGAGAAATATCGCCGAGGCCGCGAAGAAGCACAGCGCACCGACGAACGTTCCACCCGCAGCGACCGCCGCGTCCATCGTGGTGCCGTCACGGGTGATGAACGCGCCCACCGCTGAGAATCCGAACGCGATGGAACCGAGCATGTTCAGCCACACACTCTGCCAGTCCCGCGAGCCTGGTTCCCAGAACTGGTTGGCCCGCAGCAGAATCAGGACGGCGAGGGCACTGCTCGCAAGGAAGGCGACCGAGCCCTCGGCATTGGGATTCCACACCAGGTGCATTTCGCTGTTGATCGTGTGCGCGTGCAGTGCGGCACCCGTGCTTATGTTGAACAACAGCGTTCCCAGGAATTGGATTGCCGCCGAGAGCCATTCGGCTCGAATTGCCGGCTTGCCGCGGTCTGTAGTGGTGGCCTGCCCACTGAGTACAAGTTGGATGAAAGCCGCGGCGGTGAAGAACCAAGACCCGATGAAGAAGGCCGTGTTGGCGCTCGCGGCGCCAAGAGCCGTGGAAATCCAGGGTGCGGACCCGAGCGCAAACAGCAGTGCACCGATGACGAATCCCCACGATTGCATCCGCAAAGTCGGGTGAATCAGCATGTGGCGCAGTCTAGATGGCGTTTCGTACAGGCAGCTGTAATTTGGTACGGGGGAATCGAATCGTTACTGTTTGGCTCCCTGCGCACTCGGCCTGACTGGGATTTCAGACCAGCCAGGCCGCCGCGTTCGGGGGCAGCTCCCCGTTCACCAGCGGGGCGCTGGCGAGCAGTAGTTCTCCCGGCGGGAGCGGGATGGGCGCATCCGTGGCGTTCAGCGCGCAGACCAGCCCGCCGCGTCGGCGGAAGGCCAGGCAACCGGACGGGCTTCCGTACCAATCGATCTCGTTGCCGGAGAACTCAGGTCGCAGGGCCCGCAGCTCGAGTGCGGACCGGTACAGCGACAGCGTGGACGTCACGTCCTCGATCTGCGCCTCCACGGTGCGGTCGGCCCATTCCGGTGGCATCGGCAACCACGACGTCTCCGTCGAGCTGAAGCCGAACGGCGGTGCCGCGCCCTCCCACGGCACGGGGACCCGGCAACCGTCGCGTCCGCGTTCGGTGTGCCCCGACCGCTCCCACACCGGATCCTGCAGCGCCTCGTCCGGGAGGTCGACGTTCGGCAGCCCGAGTTCCGCGCCGTTGTAGATGAAGACCGCCCCGGGCAGCGCGAACTCGACGACGGCCATGGCGCGGGCCCTGGCCAGGCCGATCTCGCCGCCGCCGTAGCGGGTGACCTCGCGCTCGACGTCGTGGTTCGACAGCGTCCAGGTGGGGGTGCCGCCGACCGCGGCCACCGCGCCGAGCGAGTTCTCGATGGCCTCGCGCAGGCTGTCGGCGCCGAACTCGGCCTCGGCGAGGCGGAAGTTGAAGCCCAGGTGAAGTTCGTCCGGCCTGATGTACTCGCCGAAGCGCTCGTTGTCGCGCACCCAGATCTCGCCGACGGCCACCGTGTCGGGATACTCGTTCATCACCTTGCGCAGGCCGCGGTGGATCTCGTGCACGCCGGGGTTGTTGAACCGCGGGTCGTTGTCGTCGTTGCTCAGGAGCCGGTTGGATTCCCAGTCGTAGTCCGGCAGTCCCTCCGGCTTGGCCATGCCGTGCGCGACATCGATCCGGAAACCGTCGACGCCGCGGTCCAGCCAGAACCGCAGCGTGGTGGCGAGGTCGTCGGCGACCTCCTGGTTGTCCCAGTTCAGGTCGGGCTGCTCGGGGGCGAAGATGTGCAGGTACCACTGGCCGGGGGAGCCGTCCGGTTCGGTGACCCGGGTCCAGGCGGGCCCACCGAAGATGCTCGGCCAGTTGTTGGGGGGCTGGGAGCCGTCCTCGCCCAGGCCGTCGCGGAAGTGGTAGCGGGCCCGCTCGGGGCTGCCCGGCCCGGCCGCCAGCGCGGCCGCGAACCACGGGTGCGCCACGCTGGTGTGGTTCGGCACCAGGTCCATGGTGACCCGGATCCGCCGCGCGTGTGCCTGCGCGATCAGCGCGTCCATCACCTCGAGGTCGCCGAACAACGGGTCGATGTCGCGCGGATCGGAGACGTCGTAGCCGTGGTCGGCCATCGGCGAGCGCATCACCGGGCTCAGCCAGATGGCGTCGACGCCGAGCAGCTCGAGGTACCCGAGCCGGTCGCGGACGCCGCCCAGGTCGCCGACGCCGTCGCCGTTGGAGTCGGAGAAGGAGCGCGGATAGATCTGATAGAAGACCGCGTTCGTCCACCAGGGATCTGTTGTCTCCGGCACGGTCTCGTCGGTGGTCACAGGGACCCATAGTGCCAAACCCGTCCGGGCAGCACGACTTCGGCGGGATGTGGCCCGGTTCGCGCCGATCAGACGGGTGAGTTCACCATCGAGGCGGCGGCCATGTCCATGTAGTCGACGAGGGCGCGGCGGTGCGGCTCGTCGAGGGTGGCCTCGTCGATCGACGCGATCGCGATGTGCATGCAGCGCAGCCACGCGTCGCGCTCGAGCGGGCCGATCCGGAACGGCTGGTGTCGCAGCCGGAGCCGGGGGTGTCCGCGCTCGTCGGAGTAGGTTCGCGGGCCGCCCCAGTACTGCTCGAGGAACATCCGCATGCGGCGTTCGGCCGGTCCGAGGTCCTCCTCCGGGTAGAGGGGCCGGACGATCTCGTCCTTCGCCACTTCCTCGTAGAACCGCGCGGTCAGTTTGCGGAAGGTCTCGGCTCCGCCCACCGCTTCGTAGAAGCTCACTTCGGCATCAGTCATGTCGGCGTCCATTGTGCCCGTACTCGCGCCGTGACGTCGACGCGCTCGTGTTGTCATCGGTTGTTCACCGAAAGTCCTGCATCTTTGTACCAAATGGACGTGCGCGAGCAGGCCATCCGTGGTCAACTTGGGAGCAATCTTCCCGGAGGTCGCATGAAGAACTCGCACAGCGCCCGAGCGCACCGACAACTCCAGCCCACTGATGCCCGCCTGCCGCGGGGATCGGGGGCTTCTTCGCTGCAAGTGATAGACGAGGGTCTGAGACCCTCGACCCCAGGTGAGGACGACGCGGTTCCTTCCTGGGTGAAGCGCCGGGTGCTGCTTCTGAACGCCACCTACGAGCCGCTCACCGCGCTCCCCGTCCGCCGAGCCGTCGTCCTGCTGGTGTGCGAGAAGGCCAGCGCCGTCCACGAGGATCCGGACGGGCAGGTCATCCATTCCGCCGACTGGTCGGTGCAGGTCCCCTCCGTGATCCGGCTGCGCAACTACGTGCGGGTGCCCTATCGGGCCCGGATCCCGATGACCAGGGCCGCGCTGATGCACCGCGACCGATTCCGCTGCGCGTACTGCGGCGACAAGGCCGAGACCGTCGACCACGTGATCCCGCGCAGCCGGGGCGGCGGTCACTCCTGGGAGAACTGCGTGGCCTGCTGCGCGCCTTGCAACCACCGCAAAGCCGACAAGCTGCTCAGCGAGCTCGGCTGGACCTTGCGGGCCGCCCTGGTGCCGCCCAAGGGGCAGCACTGGCGGCTGCTGGCGAGCACCAAGGAGCTCGACCCGGTGTGGTTGCGCTATCTCGGCGAGGGCGCTGCGTAAACGTCCGATCTCGAGGTGCCCCCGACGGCACAATTTGTGGCGCACTGGGCTACGGTTTGGTGCGTGAGCATTCTTGAGACATCGCTGATCTTCGTAGGGATCCCTGCGCTCATCACGGCGATCATCGCGGGGCTGTGCTACCTGGCCAAGCCGGTGGCAGGCACCACCCCCGCGCACTACTCGCTGGACGAGGAATGGACCCACAAGCCGGTGCTGTGGTCCGCGGTCGACGAGGTGACGGTCGGTCACCACGGCGGGCACGCGGCCATCGAGTCCGGATCCGCAGATCTGATCGGAGGTTCGGCAAGTGGCAGGTGGTAGCAGTTTCCCGGCGGTGATCGAGTCCGAGCTCCCGGTGGGCTCGGTGGTGACCGCGAGCGGTCGCGTCTCGAGCGTGCACCGCGTCGGCGATCCCTACGACGATCTGCCGTTCAGCGTGGACGAGCTGGTGGCCCTCGACGATGCGATGACCGACGCGACGAGGTCGACCAAGGTGCGCTTCAACGCGTTCATCGGTGATCTCGGCGAGGACACCGCGGCGGGCGCCGACGCGCTGTTCCCGAAGACCCCCGAGGCCGAGCGCTCGGTGCTGATCGCGGTCTCGCCGAACCAGCGCGCCATCGAGATCCGCTCTGGGCGCAAGGTCGCCGGTCGGGTCACGGACCGGGTCGTGCAGCTCGGCGTGACTGCAGCTGTGTCCTCCTTCGGGGAGGCCGACCTGATCGACGGCCTGGTCAGCGCGATCCGCGTGATGAGCGCGGCCATCGCGGTGCGCTAGCCCCACCCCGGCACACTCCGCTTCGACCGAAGGTGCCCCCCACGCGGTTCGCCGCGTGAGGGGCACCTTCCGTCGTTTCCTGGGGTGGGTCAGCCGGCGTCGAAGGCGCGGGCCCGCAGCGCGCGCACGATCCCGGCCTTGCCCTCGACCACCAGCCTGCGCAGCGCGGGCGGATGGTCACCGGCCAGGAAGTCGTCGGCCGCCGCGACGGAGGCCTCGGTGATCGACCAGGCCGGGTACAGGCCGACGACCACGGTCTGCGCCACCTCGCTGGAGCGACGCGTCCAGACATCGGCGATGTCGGCGAAGTACCGGGTCACGTACGGCTGGAGCAGCTCGCCCTGACCGGGCGCCGCGAAGCCGCCGATGATCGCGCGGGCGGTGATGTTCGGGACGGAATCGTCGCCGACGACCGTGGCCCATGCCTGATCCTTGACCGCCACCTGCGGCCGGGCCGCCCGTGCGGCCGCCGCCTGCCGGGCACCGGCCGCGGTCGGATCCCGATGCGCCTCGGCGTCGATGAACGGCGACTCGGGGCCGTCCGCGTCGACCTCACCGGCCACCGCCAGCGCCTGCACCAACCGCCAGCGCAGGTCGGTGTCGACCACCAGCCCCGGCAGCCCGACGGTCGCCGGATCGGCGTCGAGCAACTCCTGCAGCACCTCGGTGTGCCAGGGCTGCAGGCGCGCCGCGGTGAGCGAGTTGAGGAAGGCCAGCTGGTGATCCGAACCCGGCTCGGCCTCCCTGGCCAGCTCGAGCAGCCGGTTCGCGAAGCCCGGCCAGCCGGTGTCGTTCGCCCAGCCGGGCTCGGCGTAGCTGCCGAGGGCGGCGTGTGCCTGCATCAGCAGCCGCGACGCCACCCCGACCTCGGTCTCCGCGCCGACGCCCCGCTGCACCAGTTCGACGAAGTCCCTGGCCTTGAGCTCGGCCTGCCGCGTCATCTCCCATGCCGCCGACCACGCCAGCGTCCTTGGCAGCGGTTCGGCGATGTCGCCGATGCGCTCGATCAGCACGGCCAACGAATCCGGGTCGAGCCGCACCGAGCAGTAGGTGAGGTCGTCGTCGTTGACGAGCACGAACTTGCCGCGGGCGACCCCGACCAGCTCGGGCACCTCGGTCCGCGGTCCGTCGACATCGAGCTCGATGCGCTCGGTGCGCACCAGCTTGCCGTCCACGTCGTCGTAGATGCCGACGGCGAGGCGGTGCACGCGGTACTCGCCCGCGCCCGGCTCCGCGCGGCCCTGCAGCACGGCGAAGGACGAGAAGGTGCCGTCCTCGGCGACCGTGAACTCCGGCCGCAGGATGTTCAGCCCGGTGGTCTTGAGCCACTGCGCGCCCCAGTCGGACAGGTCCCGGCCGGAGGAGTGCTCCAGCGCGGCGAGCAGGTCGTCGAAGGTGGCGTTGCCGAACGCGTGCTCCTTGAAGTACGCGCGCAGGCCGGCCAGGAACGGATCGAGCCCGACATACGCGACGAGCTGCTTGAGCACGCTCGCGCCCTTGGCGTAGGTGATCCCGTCGAAGTTCACCTCGACCGCGGCGAGGTCCGGGATGTCGGCGGCGATGGGATGGGTTGAGGGCAGCTGATCCTGCCGGTACGCCCAGGACTTCTCGGCGTTGGCGAACGTGGTCCAGGCGTTGACGTACTCGGTGGCCTCGGACTGGCACAGCACCGATGCGAACGTCGCGAAGGACTCGTTGAGCCACAGGTCGTCCCACCACGTCATGGTGACGAGGTCGCCGAACCACATGTGCGCCATCTCGTGCAGCACCGTCTCGGCGCGGCGCTCGTAGGACGCCCGGGTCACCTTGGAGCGGAACACGTAGTCCTCGAGGAAGGTCACCGCGCCCGCGTTCTCCATTGCGCCCGCGTTGAACTCGGGGACGAACAGCTGGTCGTACTTGCCGAAGGCGTACGGCACCTCGAAGTTGCGGTGATAGAAACCGAAGCCCTGCTTGGTCTCGGTGAACAACCGCTCGGCGTCCATGTGCTCGGCGAGCGAGGCGCGGCAGTAGATGCCGAGCGGGATGTGGCCGTGCTCGTCGGTGTAGGTGTCGGTCCACCGCGCGTACGGCCCGGCGATCAGGGCGACGAGGTAGGTGCTCATCTTCGGGGTGGTGCGGAACTGGTGCAGTCCCGGTGTGGCGGCGAGGGTTTCGACCACGGCCGAGTTCGAGATGACCTGCCAGTCGGTGGGCGCGGTCACGGTGACGTCGAAGGTGGCCTTGAGGTCGGGCTGGTCGAAGCAGGCGAACATCCGCTTGGCGTCGGCGGTTTCGAACTGCGAGTAGAGATAGACCGACCCATCGGCGGGATCGACGAAGCGGTGCAGGCCCTCGCCGGTGTGCGAGTACTCGCAGTCCGCCTCGATGATCAGCTCGTTGCGCTCGGCCAGGCCGGTCAGCGCGATGCCGGTGGACTCGTCGTAGCCGGTGACGTCGAGGGCAGCGCCGTTGAGGGTGGCACTGCGGACGGCGGTCGCGATCAGGTCGATGTAGGTGTCGCCGCCTGCCGTCGCACCGAAGGTGACCGTGGTGCGGGAGGAGAAGGTGTGCGCGCCGGGCTTGCCGTCACCGTCGGTCAGGTCCAGCTCGATGCGGTAGTTGTCGACGCTCAACAGCGCGGACCGCTGTGCTGCCTGCTCGCGGGTCAGGTTCGGTGGGGCCACGTCGGACGCTCCTCGTGATCGGGGACAGATGTGTGTCGAGGCTTGACCTCTCGGGTCCATCCCATCACGAGATGCGCACGCTCACGACCGGTCAGGCCCGACTTCGCCGCGCAGGCGGGCCGCGCGCAGGATGAGGTAGTCCCGTTCGGCGACGCTGGGGGTGCTGTTCGCGGCGACGGTGTACTCGGCGACGGCGCTGGGCGTATCGCCTGCCATCTCGTACAGGTGGGCTCGGACGGCGGCCAGCCGATGGGTGCCCGACAGCTGGTCCTGGTGGGCGGCGATCAGGTCCAGGCCCGCGGACGGACCGTGCGCCATGGCGGTTGCGACCCCGAGATTCAGGGTGACCAGCGGGTTCGGGGCGACGCGTTCGAGCAGGCGATAGAGCGAGAGGATGCGGTCCCAGTCGGTGTCCTCTGTGCTCGTCGCCTGGGCGTGCAGCACGGCGATCGCGGCCTGGATCCGATAGGGGCCCGTCAGCCCGTGCCCGATCGCCGCCGTGGTCAGTCGGACGCCCTCGGTGATCGCCTCGCGATCCCACAGCCTGCGATCCTGCTCGGCGAGCGGGATCAGTTCCCCGCGTGGGCCGGTGCGCGCGGCGCGGTGCGCGTCGGTGAGCAGCATCAGCGCGAGCAGTCCGGTGACCTCGGGATCGTCGGGAAGCTGGCCATGGACCGCCCGCGTCAGTCGGATCGCCTCCGCCGACAGGTCCGCGCGACGCACCTGTCGGCCGGACGTGCTGGCGTGGCCCTCCGTGAAGATCAGGTACAGCACGTGCAGCACCGCGCCGAGGCGTTCGTGCCACTGCCCGGACTCCGGCACCGCGAAGGGCCGATTCAAGGCGGCCACCCGCCTCTTGGCGCGGGTGATCCGCTGCGTCATGGTCGCTTCCGGCAGCAGGAAGGCCCGCGCGATCTCGGCGGTGGTGAGCCCGCCGACCGAGCGCAGCGTCAGTGCGATCGCACTCGCGGGCGACAACGCCGGATGGCAGCAGAGGAAGAACAGGGCGAGCGTGTCGTCCCGATCGGGCGTGGTGATGTCGGCAGGCCGGGTCGGCTCCCGCCCGGCGGCGACGGCCTCGCGGTTCCTGCGGGCCGCGTCGGCGCGGATGGCGTCGGTCATGCGACGGTGGGCGGCTTGGATGAGCCAGCCGCGTGGATTGTCGGGCAGACCGTCGGTGGGCCAGTGCGTGGCGGCGGCGACAAGCGCCTCCTGGAGCGCGTCCTCGGCGGCGGCGAAGTCGCCGAACCGTCGGACGAGGACACCGAGGACCTGCGGCCGGAGTTCGCGCAGCAGGTCCTCGGTGTCGCCGGAGGGTGGGAAGGTCACTGATCGGTGGGCGGGGCGCTCATGATCGCGCGCACCTCGATGTACTCGCCGATCGGCTTTCCGCCGGGTCCGGGGGCCGCCGAGGCCTGCGCGGCGATCTCCACCGCCCGCTCGGCGCTGTCCACGTCGACGATCCAGTAACCGGCCAGGAATTCCTTGGTCTCCGGGAACGGCCCGTCGGTCACCACCGGCGCGGAGCGGCCGTCGGAGCTGACGATGCGTGCCTGGTCCGGCCCGGCCAGCCCCTGCGCCTCGACCAGTTCGCCGGATGCGGCCAGTTGCTCGCCGAGCGCGCGCTGGAAGTCGATGTGCGCCTCGATGTCCTTCGGCTCCCACTCGTGGATCGGGGAATCGCAGTACGCGGCCTCGCTGTACGTCTTGATCAGCATGTACTTCATCGTCGGCTCCTTCGGTCGGGTGCGCCCCGTGGCGCTCTCATGGGTAGGACGGAGCCGGGCAGGCTCTCCCGACACTCTTCTGCGGGAGAATGGTGTGATTCAGATCACACCATCTGGTCGAGCGGTGTCGACTCGTCGGCCAGGCGGGCCGGGTCGACCGGCTCGCCCGCGGTGATCAGCTTCTTGACGGCGTCGGTCACGTCCCAGACGTTGACGTTCATGCCTGCCAGCACCCTGTTGTCCCCGCCCAGCCAGAATGCGACGAACTCGCGCCGGGTCACGTCGCCCCGCACGACGAGACGGTCGTACCCGCCGGTCGGTGCGTAGCCGACGTACTCCATGCCCAGGTCGTACTGATCGGTGAAGAAGTAGGGCAGGTTGTCGTACTCGGCGGGCCTGCCGAGCATCGTCGCCGCGGCGACGATGGGTTGGTTGAGGGCGTTCGCCCAGTGCTCGACGCGAATCCTGGTGCCCAGCACCGGGTGCTGCTGCGCCGCGATGTCGCCGACCGCGACGATGTCGGGGTCGCTCGTGGTCATGCCCGCGTCCACGAGCACCCCGCCGTCCACTGCGAGCCCGGCCTGCTCGGCGAGTTCGACGTTCGGCTGCGCCCCGACCGCGACCAGCACCGCGTCGGCGGGCAGCACTTCGCCAGTCGCCAGGCGCACCCCGGTGACCCGACCGGCGTCGGCGGTGATCTCCTCCACGGTGGCCTCGAAATGCAGGTCGACTCCGTGCTCGCGGTGCAGTTCCGCGAAGACCGTGCCCATCTCGGGGCCTAGGGACCCCAGCAGCGGCAGCGTCGCGGACTCGACGACCGTGACGACGACACCGCGCTCGCGGGCCTGGGCGGCGACCTCGAGTCCGATCCACCCGGCGCCGATCACGACCAGGCGAGAATCCGCCTCCAGCGCGCCGATCAGGCCGTCGGACTCCTCGATGGTGCGCAGGTAGTGCACCCCTGCGGCGTCGGAACCCGGGATCGGCGGTCGCCGCGAGCGTGAACCGGTGGCCAGCGCGAGCTTGTCGTAGCCGAGCGTCGAGCCGTCCGGCAGTCGTACCTCGTGGGCGTCGCGGTCGAGGGCGGTGGCGGTGGTGCCGAGCCGCAGGTCGACGTGGTGGTCGCGATACCAGTCGCCGTGATGCACGGTGAAGTCGGCGAGGGCCTTCTTGCCCGCCACGTGTTCCTTGGACAGTGGTGGCCGCTCGTAGGGGAGGTGGTCCTCCGCGCTGAGCAGGACGATCGAGCCGTCGAAATCCTTCTCGCGCAGGGCTTCCGCGGTCTTCGCTCCGGCGAGCCCGCCGCCGACGATCACGAACGTACGGTTCGGTGACATGTCCTCACACTCCGTTCGAGACACTGCATTGTGACGAAAACGGTCCTGATGGCGCTGCTGTCGACCCTACTGCCGACCGTCATCCGGTAGGGGGCTTCTCGGCCGGGAAGCATTCGGTCCGATCGGTGGTTGCCTACGAATGGACCCGTCGGCGACGGGTCCCCACCAGACGAGCGCGCCGACAGCCGCGACGAGAAGACAGGGGAGCAGCCCGTGAGTGAAACCAGGGATACCGCCGATTTTTGGTTCGACCCGCTCTGCCCGTGGTGCTGGATCACCTCGCGCTGGATCCTCGAGGTCGAGAAGGTCCGTGACATCGACGCGAACTTCCACGTCATGAGCCTTGCGGTCCTGAACGAGGGGCGCGATCTGCCCGAGGAATACCAGGCGATGATGGAGAAGGCGTGGGGTCCGGTCCGGGTCGCGATCGCCGCGGCCAAGGAGCACGGCGACGAGGTGCTGCTGCCGCTGTACACCGCGATGGGGACCCGGATCCACGATCAGGGCAACAAGGATTTCCCGGTTGTGATCGCGGAGGCGCTGGCCGAGGTTGGCCTGCCCGCCGACCTGGCCTCGGCCGCCGACACCGACGCGCACGACGAGGACCTGCGTCGCAGCCACAAGGCCGGGATGGATGCCGTCGGTCCCGATGTCGGCACCCCGACCATCCACGTGAACGGCGTCGCCTTCTTCGGTCCGGTGCTCTCGCGCATCCCGCGCGGCGAGGACGCGGGACGGGTGTGGGACGGCACCGTCGCGCTGGCGTCGTACCCACACTTCTTCGAGCTCAAGCGCACCCGGACCGAGGACCCCTCCTTCGAGTAGGCGCTACGCGCCCGTGCGCGGTTGACGAGTCCCTGCACTCGTCAACCGCGCACGGGCGGCGGAGCCGCCTAGGGCAGCACCAGGATCTTCACGTGCTCTTCGGGGTCGCGCAGCGCGGTGAACGCGTCCGCGACACCCTCGAGTCCGACCCGGCCGGTGATGATGGACTCGGCGTCGATCTCCCCGTCGGCCAGCCGCTGCAGGGTGATGTCGTAGGCGTTCTCGTACGGGCCGTGGCCGAAGTTGATCGCGATACGGCGGAACTGTCCGACCACCGGAATGATCGTCTCGTCGCCGAACGGCGCCGCCAGCACCTGGATCCGCGAGTTGAACGGCATCGTGTGCATCAGGGTGCCCAGGATTCCGGCGCGGCCGCTGCACTCGTAGGCGATCAGAATGCCCGCGCCCGCCTGACCGACGAGGGTGTTGCCCTCGGCGACCATCTGGTTCCACAGCTCGATGGGGTCCTGCTCGTTCGGGTCGACCACGATGTCGGCGCCCATCTTCGCGGCGAGCTCGCGCCGCTTCGGCGACGGCTCGGACGCGATCACCAGCTGCGCCCCGCGGGCCTTGGCCGCGACGATGGCGCCGAGCCCGATGGTGCCGCAACCGATCACCAGTGCCGAGTCGGCGGGGGTGAGGCCGGACTGCTGCATGTGCATCTCGCCGACGTGCAACGGTTCGGCGAGAGTGGCGTGCTCGAGCGAGAGACTCTCGGGGACGTGCCGGACCCAGAACGCGTCGACGACGATGTGCTCGCCGAACGCGCCGTGGTACTCGTTGGAGTACCCGATGATCTTCGGGATGCCGGTCGTGGTGTCGGTCGCCAGCCCGATGCCCGCCACCCGGTCGCCGACGGCGAAATCGGTGACGGCGGAACCGACCTCGGACACGATGCCCGCGTACTCATGGCCGAGGACGACGGGCCGGTCGGTGTCGAAGGTGGCCAGCGGGTAGCCGGCGTTCTCGGCGACGTGCACGAACCGGCAGGGGTCCTTCGACATGCTCAGATCGCTGCCGCAGATGCCGCAGGCGGTGACGTCGATGCGGAGCTGAGCGGGTGCGAGGGTGGGTGCGTCCGGGACCTCGGTGACCGTGAACGCGCCGTCGCTGAACTGTGCTGCCTTCATGCCTGTGCTCCTGCGGTCTCGGCGGGCTGGCCGTAGTAGTCGGTGTGTGCCTTGGTGATCGCGCCGATCAGGCCGCCGAGCAGGTAGTCGCGGTTGTCCTCGGCGAACTGGAGGCTGGCCTCACGGCCTCCGTTGCGGTTCTTGAAGTGCGGGATCACCTCGGAGGCGAACAGGTCGTAGCTGCGCTTGGTGTCCTCCCAGTTCGCCATGTCGACGTGCAGGATCAGCATGGTGCCGAAGCCGCCGGTCTTCTCGATCAGTCGTTCGATCTGCGTGATCGCCTCGTCCGGGGTGCCGATGATGGCCTGACCGAACTCGCCGAGGGTGTCATTGCGCCACTGATCGATGATCTCCTTGGGAGTCTGCGCCCAGTCCGGGTTCTGGCCGGTCTGCCGGTTGACGTAGGCGGCCATCGAGTCGATCCGGCGGCTCACCGCGCGCTCCGCGTCCGCCCGCGTCTCGGCGAGGAACATCGGGTTGACCAGCCGCCAGGTGGACCGGTCGGCGACGTGCCCGTTCTCGGCACAGACCTTCTCGTAGACGTTCCAGTTGCGATCGAGGACGTCGAATCCGCTGGGGGAGCTGGCGGCGAGCGAGAGCAGCGAGAGGCCGTGGGTCCCCGCGAGCACCGATCCGTTGGGGGACATCGTCGAGGCGGTCGCGATCTCGATGCCGGCCGGGTTGTAGGTGGGCAGCTGCGCGCGGGCATCACGCAGGGTGAACCAGTCCGTCTCCATGTTCACGACCTCGCCGCGCAGCAGCGCGAGGATCGCCTCGAGGGCCTCGCCCTGCATCCGGCGCTGGTCCGAGGGGTTGATCCCCATCATGTGCGCGTCGAGCGGGATCTTGCCGGGGCCGGTGCCGAAGATCAGCCGGCCGCGCGTCTGCAGATCGAGCTGCGTGATCCGGTCCGCGGTGATCAGCGGGTGGTGGTACGGCAGCGAGGTGACCCCGGTGCCGAACCGGATCCGTTCGGTCCGCTCCGCGGCCGCTGCGATGAACAGGTCAGGGGCGGGCACGATCTCGGCGCCGGTGGAGTGGTGTTCACCCATCCACGCCTCGTCGAATCCGAGGTGATCGAGGTGTTCCATGAGGTCGATGTCGCGGCGCAGCTGCAGCGCGGGATCGGCGTTCAGCGGGTGGTACGGCGCGAGGAAGGCGCCGAAGTTGATCGAATCGGTGGTCCACACGAGCGTCATCTCCTTGCAGGTGGGTGCCGGCCTCCGGGGGAGGAGTCGAGGGCGGCCGGCCGTTCAGAGTGAGCGGCATCACATCCGCCTGACCGCAGTTCTATCACCGAACTGGATCAACTGATCCAAAAATCTCCCGCTGAGTGGACACTCGTGCGGAGGTGCGGATTTCCGGTTCCCTGTCGGTGGGTCAGGAGCCGAGCAGTCGGTCGGCGCCGCCGACGACGAAGACGACGAGGTCCTCGTAGAAGCTCGTCAGGTCCTCGGGGGAGAGACGGCCGGCGCCGTGGCTCCACTCGTCGGCCCGGCCCAGAGCCTGGAGGAAGCCCATCACGGAGATCGCCCAGCGGAGCGGGAGGCGGTCCGGGTCGGAGTGTGGATATGCGCGGCGGACCTGATCGAGCAGGCTCTCGTTGACCTGTTGGCCCGCGGCCTCGAGGGCCGGGTGGCCTTCCTGGGAGATCTGCGCGATGATCTTGACCCACCGCATGCCCCGGACGCGTTGTCGCAGTACGAGTTCGAGGTAGGGCTCGGTGACGGCCCGAACCAGGTCGTCCGCGGTCGGGGGGACGGGCGATGCGGCGAGTCGGTCTACGTTGATCCGGATCTGGTCGCGGACCGCGCCGCCGAGATCGAGGAGGACCGCCGCCAGCAGGTCGTCCTTCGAGCCGAAGTGGTAGTGCACCGAGGCAGGCCCGAGCCCGGCGGCCGAGTTGACGGCCCGGATCGACACGGCGTCCACACCCTGGGCGGCGAAGAGCTTTTCGGCCGTCTTCACCAGGCGCATTCGGGTGGCGTTGCCCTGACGGTTCTGGTTCGGGGTGGACATGTCGAGAGTTTCGCACACCCTTGACATGGGTGGGGGCATGGCATCAAATGGGCTCAACGATTCAATCAACTGATCCAATTGTGTGGTCGGTCCTGGGTAGAGGCGGGTACGAGATGCAGCTCGAGGTGGACCTTCGCGAGGCCGAGGCGACGGTGGAACTGACGGGGGTCGACGAGTTCACCAGTCTGGCGGTCACCGTGCTGGGCGATCGCGACCGGGAACGGGCCGCCGCCGCGCTGGGCGCATGGGGCACCGTGGACGGCGACCACGTCTGGCTCGACATCGGCGTCCTCGAGGGGGCGGTGCGCAGTCACCCCCTGCGCGGCGAGGGCTGGCTGCCCCGGTTCGTGGCGATGATCGACTATGCGGAGTCCAAGGGCTGGGTGGATCCGGACCACCGCGCGGTCCGCGCACACTGCGAGCAGGTCGCCGGCTAGAACACCCGGCCGTGCCGCGAGCGGTCCCGCAGGGCGGCGGCGCGCCAGGTCAGCACCGGGTGTCCGGACAGGATGTTCACCAGCCAGGGGAAGAACCCGCGCTCGGTGCGGGCCCGGTCGGCCATCTCGTCGAACCCGACCAGGCTCATCAGGTACTTGCCCGCGGCGAGCACGCCGATCGCCCCCGGTGCGCCGTGTGGACGGTTACAGATCCCGTGGTTGTCGGCGGTGTACTCCTGCGCGCGGGAGAGCGAGGACCCGATCACCGGGATGTAGTTGGAGGCGAACATGCCCAGCTGGCGCCAGTAGGAGGTGTGGCCCGCGGCGATGTGCCCGACCTCGTGTCCGATGATGAACGCCAGCGCGTCGGGATTGCGTGCCTGGCCGCCGATCTCGAACAGGTCGCTGTAGACCACCACGTACCGCCGGAAGCCGTGACCGGACGCGAACGCGTTGATCTGACCGTTGCCGAGGACGACATAGCCGTCGGGAACCTGTGGCATGCCGAACCGCGCGGCCGCCTCGACCAGCATCCGGTACCCATCGGGGAACTGGGTCGGCGTCATCTTCACGCCGTTGACGCGCTGCGCGGCGTACATCTGCCCGCGGGCGAAGAAGAGCAGGATCGGTGCGAGCAGCACGATGATGACCCACGGCTCCAGCGCGCCCGAGGCGATCAGCGCGATCGACACCAGGTAGGCCGCCACGGTGGTCGCGATCGCCAGGATCAGCAGCGGGATCTCGAGGTGGTGCCGGATCGGCATACCCCACGGGGAGAGCCCTCGCGGCGGGAGCATCTGCGGCGGCGCGTACCCGGGCGCGGGGTGGACGGGCGAGTGATGCGTGATCGTGGGTGGGAACTGCTCCATGTGGACAAACCCTATTCGTGGTCGGGTCGGGGGTCGCCGCGCCGACCTGTCAGAATCGACACATGCGCGTATACCTAGGTGCCGACCACGCAGGCTTCGAGCTCAAGAACCAGATCAAGGACCATCTCACCGCGAACGGCCACGAGGCCGTGGACTGCGGCGCCCACGTGTACGACGCCGTGGACGACTACCCGGCGTTCTGCGTCGAGGCCGCGCGCCGCGTGGTCGAGGACGAGGGCAGCCTGGGCATCGTGCTCGGCGGCAGCGGCAACGGCGAGCAGATCGCCGCGAACAAGGTGCCCGGCGCCCGCTGCGCCCTGGCCTGGAGCGTGGAGACCGCCCAGCTCGCGCGCCAGCACAACAAGGCGCAGCTGATCGGCATCGGCGGCCGGATGCACTCGCTCGAGGAGGCCCTTGCCATCGTCGACGCGTTCCTCGAGACCCCGTGGTCGGGCGAGGAGCGGCACCAGCGGCGCATCGACATCCTGTCGGAGTACGAGCGCACCGGCGTGCCGCCGGCCCTGCCCGAGGCCTGAGTGCCCGAGGGTCACACTCTCCACCGCCTCGCACGGGAGCACCAGCGACACTTCGCCGGTGCTCCCGTTCGTGTGTCCAGCCCGCAGGGCAGGTTCGAGTCCGGCGCGGCGAGCGTCGACGGCCGGGTCCTGGTCCGGGCCGAGGCGTGGGGCAAGCACCTGCTGCACCACTACGAGTCGGGCCAGATCGTGCACGTGCACCTCGGGCTGTACGGCAAGTTCACCGATCTCCCGCTGCCCATGGGCACGCCGGTGGGCCAGGTCCGCATGCGGATGGTCGGGGCCGAGATCGGCACCGACCTGCGCGGGCCGACCGCCTGCGAGATCTATGACGAGCCCCAGCTACGCGCGCTGGAGGACCGGCTGGGCCCCGACCCGTTGCGTCCCGACGCCGACCCCGCGCGGGCGTGGCGCCGTATCTCCAAGTCGCAGACCGCGATCGGCGCACTGCTGATGGATCAGCAGGTGATCGCCGGGGTCGGCAATGTCTATCGGGCCGAGCTGCTGTTCCGGCACGGGATCAACCCGAACCGCCCCGGCGCGCGGCTGGGCGCGACCGAATGGGATGCCATGTGGACCGACCTCGTCGCACTGATGAAGGTCGGTGTCCGGCGGGGGAAAATGCACGTGGTGCGCCCCGAGCACGACAACGGCGAGCCGGCCTACGCCAAGGATCGCCCGCGTACCTACGTGTACCGCCGAACGGGATCGGCGTGCCGCGTGTGTGGCACACCGATCGCTCACTCGGTCATGAAGGCGCGCAACCTGTTCTGGTGCCCGACCTGCCAGTCGGTCTGAGGCTTATACGAGTTCGGCAGGATTTCGCCCGGAAAGCGGGTGAAATCCTGCCGAAGTTCGTAGAGCAGGTCCTAGAAGCCGCCGAAGTCGCCGCCGCCGAAGTCGCCGCCGCCGAAATCGCCACCGCCCCAGTCACCGCCACCGGCGTCGCCACCCCAGTCGCCGCCGCCCGAGTCACCACCGGCGTCGGCACCGGCGTCTCCACCGCCATCGCCACCGTCGCCACCGGCATCGCCGCCCGCATCGCCACCGCCCGCGTCGCTCCCGTCGCCGGCGCCGCTCTCGAAGGCCTGCGCGTCATAGGGCACACCGGCCATGCCGCCGAACATCGCGGAGAACAGGAACATCGAGCCGACGCCCCACGCGCCTGCGACGAGCGCCGGCTTCCACCACGGCTCGGAGTACCAGCCGGCAGGGACGGGCCGACCCGCGACGCGACCGCCCGGGTAGTAGTTGGGGGTGCGCGGGGACGGGTTCGGGGAAGCCGAGACCTGACGGCCCTCGAACTCGATGTCGCGGTTCTCGGTCACCTCGCCCGCGGCGCGCTGGCCGTCGATGCTCGGGACCTCGGGTCCCGGGTCCAAACCCATCGCGGTTCGCGCGGCCCGGATGTAGTACAAGCCTTCCAGCGCAGTCTGCTTCGCGAGGCGGGCCTGCGCCGGGCTGTTGGCCTGGTCGATCTGCGAGCCGGCCGCGATGTGGCGCTCGGACGCGTCGGCGAGGGCCTGCTTCGAGGCCATGTCGGTGCCGGTCAGGTTGTAGACCTGGCCGCCGAGCCGCTCGATTGCCTGGCGCGCGTCCGCTTTGGCGTCCTCGAGTTGGGTGGCGGTGTGGCCGACGGAGCGCTTCTGGCTTTTCATGACCAGGAACACGACGACACCGATGACGGCGAGGATCAGGAGGAGTTCCACTGGGGGCCTTCCCATGGGGACAAATCGGACGAGTCCCAGCCTACCGGCGATCCAGCGGGGCCCGCCGTCCGCGGAACTGCCGCCCTCGAGTCCGTCGGCTATCCGCCGCGCACCCGGTCTCCCTCGAGGGTTCGGCGAATTGCGCTGGTGCCGAGCTCCATCATGGCCGTGGTGCGGTCCGCCAGTGCATCCGGCAACACGTCCGCGATCCAGACGAATCGGGTGCGGCCATCGCTCTCGGCGAACACCTGGGCCGACCCGTTGTGATGCTCGTAGGGCCCGTCGACGATCGACCACGACAGGCGGCGGGCCGACTCGTCCAGCGCGACCAGGCGTTCGCGGACAACCGAGCCGTCGCCGAACGTGACGATCCGGTCGCCCCCGTCGATGGTGGTGTCGGTGACGAACCCGGCGGCCAGGCGCTCGTGCAGCGCGCCCCAGTCGCGAAGCGCATCCCATGCGCGCTTGGGGGAGGTGTCGACGAGTGTTTCGGTGCGTATGTATGCCATGACCTGAGGGTGCCCTCCGCCGGTCCGATCGTCTTGAACATTTTTGCGGTTCCGTGTCGGTGGCCGCGCGTAGCGTTTTCCTCATGCAATCGGCGGCGCGGATCGCGGAGTCGCCCCAGTTCAGTGCCTGGGCGGTCACCTGTGCCGGCGAGCACGCCGCGTGGTCGGGCCCGGAGTGCCACGACGATCACCGGCTGGTGCTCGTGCGAGCGGGACGGTTCCTGCGACGGGCCGACGGAGCCGAATCGGTGCTGGACCGGACCACCGCCTACCTCGGCCGACCGGGCCAGGAAGAGCGGTTCGCGCATCCCGTCGGCGGCGACCTCTGTACCTCGATCGACATCGGCGCCGAGCTGTGGCACTCGATCGCGGGCGACCAAGGGGCGGCGCCCGCCGCGGACCTCTACGTCGACGCCCGGGTGGAGCTGTGGCATCGGCGGCTGCTCAGGGCGGCGGCGAGCGGCGACGTCGGGTTCGCGGTCGCCGAGGAACTGGTGGGGCTCGTCGGGGAGGTGGTTCAGCGCGTGGCGGACGACGCTGGACCGGCGCGGATCCGGTCCGGCCCGCGCGGCCGGGCGCTGGTCGCGACGGCCAGGGAGGCGATCCTCGACGAAGCCCCCGGATCCGACGGGCTGATCCCGCTGGCGGGCGCGCTGGGGGTGTCGCCGTTCCTGCTGAGTCGACACTTCACCGCAGTCACCGGCGTCTCCGTCACCCGGTATCGCAACCGGGTCAGTGTGGGCCGGGCGCTGGCTCGGCTCGAGGCAGGGGAGCGGGACCTCGCCGGGCTCGCCGCGGACCTCGGGTTCGCCGATCAGGCCCACCTGACCAGGACGATGCGCGCCCACCTGGGCCGAACCCCGGGCGCGGTGCGAGCGCTGCTGTCGCCTGTCTAAGCGCTCGCCGAGCGTCGCCCCGTCACATCGGGTCCATGTCCGAATAATCACTTTCGTCGGGACTGTGAATCGTGATGAAGTGCGGTATGGAAATCTCGATTCGGCCGTTGGTGGCAGAAGATCTGGACCGCGCAGCGTCTGTTCTCGGGGAGGCTTTCGCCGACTATCCCTGGACGACGTGGTGCGTCCAAGCCGATTCGCACGAGGAGCGGGTGACCGAGCTTCAACGGTTGTATCTCGAACACATGGCCCTGCCGCACGGCCTCGGGTATATCGACGCCGACCGGAACGGCGTGGTCGCTTTCATTCCTCCCGACGTGTCGCCTCCTGACGAATCGGTTCTCGCGTCCATTGCCGAGCTGCACGGGGACCGGTTCGTCCGAATGATGGACGCGGAGGAGCGGATGTCGACAATGGGCTCCTGGGATGACGCTTGGCTTCTGGCGACGATCGGGGTGGCCCGTGGCGCGCAGGGGCGTGGGCTCGGCGGCGATCTGCTCGCCGCCGGGCTCGCGGAGATGGACCGCGAGGGCCACGCAGTGTGGCTGGATACGGCGACCCGCCGAAACCTGCCTCTGTACCAGCGTCACGGGTTCTCGATCGCAGGGCACATCACGATCGACCATGGACCCGAGGTGTGGCGAATGCATCGGGGGCCGCGGGGGTAGCGGACTGTCGGTGCCCGATGCGAACATATGTTCGTGTCCGATCGTGCAGCGTTTCCGCCCTCGCCCGCCGGCCCGGGCTCCGAGCCTGCCCGGACCGAGGCCACGATCCTGCATGCCGATCTCGATGCCTTTTACGCCTCGGTCGAGCAGCGAGACGACCCGTCGCTGCGGGGCAGGCCGGTCATCGTCGGCGGGGGAGTCGTCCTCGCCGCCAGCTACGAAGCCAAGGCCTACGGGGTCCGCACGGCGGGCAGTGGGGCGCAGGCGCTGCGACTGTGTCCGCAGGCGGTGGTCGTCCGGCCGCGGATGTCCGCGTACGCGGAAGCGAGCCGTGCCGTGTTCGAGGTCTTCCGGCAGACCACTCCGCTGGTCGAGGGTGTGTCGATCGACGAGGCGTTCCTCGACGTCGGGGGATTGCGGCGGGTCTCAGGGACCCCCGTCGAGATCGCGGCCCGGCTCCGGGCGGAGGTGCGCGAGCGGGTCGGGCTGCCGATCACGGTGGGCGTCGCGAGGACCAAGTTCCTTGCCAAGGTGGCCAGTGCGGTGGGCAAGCCGGACGGGCTGCTGCTCGTGCCGCCCGATCGCGAGCTGGCGTTCCTGCATCCGCTGCCGGTCGAGCGACTGTGGGGAGTCGGCGCCGTCACCTCACGCAAGCTGCGTGACTACGGGATCGGCACCGTCGGGCAGATCGCGGAGATCTCCGAACGCGAACTGATGTCGGTGGTCGGGCAGGCGGCGGGCAGGCACCTCCACGCGCTTGCCTGGGCACGTGACCCGCGGCGCGTCCAGGTCGGGCGTCGCAGGCGGTCGATCGGAGCGCAGCATGCGCTGGGGCGGAGGCCGAAGTCGCCGGAGGACATCGAGGCGGCACTCGTCGCGCTGGTCGATCGGGTGGCAAAGCGACTGCGGGCGGCGGACCGGGTCTGCCGGACGGTGGTGCTGCGGCTGCGTTTCGACGATTTCACCCGGGTCACCCGCTCGCACACCCTCGGGCAGGCCACCTCGCAGACAGCGGTACTGCTGGCCGAGGCGCGCGGCCTGCTGGCCGCGGCGATGCCCACGATCCACGATCGCGGCCTGAGCCTGGTCGGGGTGGCGCTCGCGAACCTGGAGAACGGCGGGGCGGAACAACTCACGCTGCCGTTCGGTGAGCCCTCGAGCAGCTCTCTCGACACCACACTGGACAGCCTGCGGGACCGGTTCGGCTCGGCCGCCGTCACGAGGGCGGTGCTGCTCGGCCGCGATCAGGGTGTCACGGTGCCGATCCTGCCCGACTAGCGCACACCTGCACTCGGGCACGAAAAAGCCCACCCGGCGAAGGCCTGGTGGGCTGGTACATCGTGGAGGGGATGACGGGAATCGAACCCGCATCATCTGCTTGGAAGGCAGAGGCTTTACCACTAAGCTACATCCCCGTGCACACGACAACTTGGGATCGCCATCGATGTCGTCTGCGTTGAGAGACTGTACCCAACCCAGTTCAGGATTCGCCAATCGGGTGGCCGGAGATCCGCCAAATCGGGTGGCCGGGAATTTCACGAACTGGTGACCCGTAGGATTCACCACGGCGGCAGCCACACGGATCTTCCGCGTGGTCGTCGTGTCGCGGACCTAACGGGGTGTAGCGCAGCTTGGTAGCGCATCCGCTTTGGGAGCGGAGGGTCGCAGGTTCAAATCCTGTCACCCCGACCAGGGACAACGTCATAACAGCGCGGAACTGAAGATCAGGGCCGCGACGCAACGAGCAAGACCACACGAAGGAGCATGTCCGTGAAGAGCACCGTCGAGCAGCTGAGCCCGACGCGGGTCCGTATCAACGTTGAGGTGCCCTTCGAGGAGCTCAAGCCCGATTTCGACAAGGCGTACAAGGCCCTCGCGCAGCAGATCCGTCTCCCCGGCTTCCGTCCGGGCAAGGCCCCGGCCAAGCTCCTCGAGGCCCGCGTCGGCCGCGGCGCCGTGCTCGAGCAGGTCGTCAACGACACCCTTCCCGGGCGCTACTCGGAGGCCGTGACCACCGCAGGCGTCAAGGCGATCGGCCAGCCGGAGATCGACATCACCAAGATCGAAGACGGTGAGCTGCTCGCGTTCACCGCCGAGGTGGACGTCCGCCCCGAGATCGACCTGCCCGACTACAGCACCCTCGCCGTCACCGTCGAGCCCGTCGAGATCACCGACGAGGCCGTGGACGAGCAGCTGCTGTCGCTGCGTCAGCGTTTCGGCACCCTCACCGGTGTCGAGCGCGCCGTCCAGGACGGCGACTTCGTGTCGATCGACCTGTCGGCCGCCATCGACGGCGAGGCCGTCCCGGAGGCGACCGCGTCCGGCCTGTCCCACGAGGTCGGCTCGGGCCAGCTGATCGAGGGTCTCGACGAGGCGATCGTCGGGCTCAAGGCCGGCGAGTCGAAGGACTTCACCACCAAGCTCGTCGCCGGTGAGCACGCCGACAAGGAGGCCGTCGTGACGGTCACCGTCGGCACCGTCAAGGAGCGCGAGCTGCCCGAGGCCGACGACGAGTTCGCCCAGCTGGCGAGCGAGTTCGACACCCTCGACGCACTCAAGGACGACCTGCGCGAGCGGGTCGGCCGGGTCGCCAAGGTCGAGCAGGCCGGCCAGATCCGCGACAAGGTCCTCGAGACGCTGCTCGAGACCATCGAGGTCCCGCTGCCCGAGACCGTGGTCAAGGCCGAGGTCGACGCGCAGCTGCACGAGGCCGTGCACGGCCTCGACCACGACGAGGAGCAGCTCAACGCTCTCCTCGAGGCGCAGGGCACCAGCCGCGAGCAGTTCGACAAGGATGCCACCGAGGCCGCCGAGAAGTCGGTGAAGACCCAGCTGCTGCTCGACGCGATCGCGGACGAGGCAGGCACCGAGGTCGGCCAGCAGGAGCTGACCGAGCGGATCATCTTCCAGGCCCAGCGGTACGGCATCTCGCCGGATCAGTTCATCCAGCAGGTCCAGCAGGCCGGTCAGCTCGGCGCCGTGTTCGCCGACGTCCGACGCGGCAAGGCGCTCGCGACCGTCGTCGACCAGGTGACCGTCACGGACACCTCCGGCGCGGCCGTCGACACCAAGGAGCTGTTCGGCAGCCCGGAGTCGGACGAGGCCGAGGCCGCGGACGAGAGCTAGATTTCACGCCAATAGCGAACAGGGACGGCACCGGGACTCCGGGGCCGTCCCTGTTCGTTAGTGTCAGTGTCAAGAATCATCGAATTCAGTTATGGAGAAGGCAGGTACCGTGACTTCACAGAACCCGGGGGCTTCGTTGGGCCCCGCCATGACTTCAGCCACCTCTGGTCTGAATCTCAGCGACTCGGTGTTCGAGCGCCTGCTTCGGGAACGCATCATCTTCCTCGGTACCCAGGTCGACGACGACATCGCGAACAAGCTGTGCGCGCAGATCCTGTTGCTCTCGGCCGAGGATCCGACCAGGGACATCTCCCTCTACATCAACTCGCCCGGCGGCTCGGTCACCGCGGGCATGGCGATCTTCGACACCATGCAGTTCGCCGAGTGTGACATCGCGACGTTCGGCATGGGTCTGGCCGCCTCGATGGGCCAGTTCCTGCTCTCGGCGGGAACCAAGGGCAAGCGTTACGCCCTGCCGCACGCGCGGATCATGATGCACCAGCCGTCCGCAGGCATCGGCGGAACCGCGTCCGACATCGCGATCATGGCCGAGCAGTTCGCGCACACCAAGCGTGAGATGGCTCAGCTCATCGCCGAGCACACGGGCCAGACGGTCGAGCAGATCACCGCGGACTCCGACCGGGACCGCTGGTTCACGGCGACCGAGGCGCTCGAGTACGGCTTCGTCGACCACGTCGTCTCCCGCGCACGGCAGGCCGGCGGCGCGGGCAACTGACCCGCCACCGCCCCCGACCTCCCGTCCACACCATCTTGGAGAACTGATGACCAACCTCTTCGATCCCCGTGCACTCGGCGGCCAGGCACCGGCCGGCGCTCAGTCGCGCTACATCCTGCCTTCCTTCATCGAGCACTCCAGCTACGGCGTCAAGGAGTCGAACCCGTACAACAAGCTCTTCGAGGAGCGCATCATCTTCCTCGGCGTGCAGGTCGACGACGCCTCGGCGAACGACGTGATGGCGCAGCTGCTGGTGCTCGAGTCGCTCGATCCCGATCGCGACATCACCATGTACATCAACTCGCCCGGTGGCTCGTTCACCTCGCTGATGGCGATCTACGACACCATGCAGTACGTCCGGGCCGACATCACCACCGTGTGCCTCGGGCAGGCGGCGTCGGCGGCGGCGGTGCTGCTCGCGGCTGGCACCCCCGGCAAGCGTCTGGCACTGCCGAACGCGCGCGTGCTGATCCACCAGCCGTCCACGGGCGGCATACAGGGCCAGGTTTCCGACCTGGAGATCCAGGCCGCCGAGATCGAGCGGATGCGCCGGCTCATGGAGTCGACGCTGAGCAAGCACACCGGCAAGGACGCCGAGGTGATCCGCAAGGACACCGATCGCGACAAGATCCTCACGGCCGCGGAGGCCAAGGAGTACGGGATCATCGACGACGTGCTGGAGTACCGGAAGCTCTCCGCCCAGAAGTAGCGGTCGTCGGCCTCCGGGTCGACAGAAGACGGTCGGGCTCCGCGACACGCCGCGTTCGTTCGGATGTTGCGTGTCGGGGAGCCGACCGGTCAGGCTGGGACCCCCGGTCGGAATCGGGGTGGCACCGGTCGTCGGAGTTTCACCTCGGCTGCGCCGAGTTGAATCATCGGCAACTGGTCGACCTCGTTCCGAAACTACGGGTACGGTCACATCAGGGGCTTTTGTCCGCCCAGGGATGTGGGTCGCGACGACTCACACGCTCGGGCGGGGGATGGTCACCACGCTGAGAAGGAAGTAGGGACCTGACGAGATGGCACGCATCGGTGACGGCGGCGACCTGCTGAAGTGCTCTTTCTGCGGCAAGAGTCAGAAGCAGGTGAAGAAGCTCATCGCGGGACCAGGGGTCTACATCTGCGATGAGTGCATCGACCTGTGCAACGAGATCATCGAGGAAGAGCTGGCCGAGTCGAGCGAGGTCAAGCTCGACGAGCTGCCCAAGCCGGCCGAGATCCGTGACTTCCTCGAGAACTACGTGATCGGTCAGGACGCGGCCAAGCGCACGCTCGCGGTCGCGGTCTACAACCACTACAAGCGCATCCAGGCCGGTGACAAGGGTCGCGACGCCCGCGGCGAGACCGTGGAACTGGCCAAGTCGAACATCTTGATGCTCGGCCCGACAGGCTGTGGCAAGACCTACCTCGCGCAGACGCTGGCGAAGATGCTGAACGTTCCGTTCGCCATCGCCGACGCGACAGCACTCACCGAGGCGGGCTATGTCGGCGAGGATGTCGAGAACATCCTGCTCAAGCTGATCCAGGCCGCGGACTACGACGTCAAGCGCGCCGAGACCGGCATCATCTATATCGACGAGGTCGACAAGATCGCCCGCAAGAGCGAGAACCCGTCGATCACCAGGGACGTGTCCGGCGAGGGTGTGCAGCAGGCTCTGCTGAAGATCCTCGAGGGCACCCAGGCGAGCGTGCCCCCGCAGGGTGGGCGCAAGCATCCGCATCAGGAATTCATCCAGATCGACACCACCAACGTGCTGTTCATCGTTGCGGGCGCGTTCGCGGGTCTCGAGCGGATCGTCTCCGATCGGGTCGGCAAGCGCGGCATCGGTTTCGGGGCGGAGGTGCGTTCCAAGGCCGAGCTGGACACCCAGGATCACTTCGCCGAGGTGATGCCCGAGGACCTGATCAAGTTCGGCCTGATCCCGGAGTTCATCGGCCGTCTCCCGGTCGTGGCCTCGGTGACCAGCCTGGACAAGGAATCTCTCGTGCAGATCCTGTCCGAGCCGAAGAACGCTCTGGTCAAGCAGTACACGCGGCTGTTCGACATGGACGGGGTGGAACTCGAGTTCTCCCCGGACGCGCTCGAGGCCGTCGCGGATCAGGCGATCCTGCGCGGCACCGGTGCCCGCGGCCTGCGCGCCATCATGGAAGAGGTCCTGCTGCCGGTGATGTACGACATCCCGAGCCGCGACGACGTCGCCAAGGTGGTCGTGACGGCCGAGACGGTGAACGACAACGTGCTGCCGACCATCGTCCCGCGCAAGCCCGAGCGGCCGGAACGTCGCGACAAGTCGGCGTAATCAGCACAACGACACAGCAGACGGAGAACGGCCGGTGGGATTCCCACCGGCCGTTCTCCGTCTGTCGGGGTCGTTCGCGAGCTAGCGTGACCCGTATGGCGACCGAAGGCTCGATCCTCGTGCTCAACGGACCCAACCTGAATCTGCTCGGGCAGCGCGAGCCCGAGGTGTACGGGTTCGCCACCCTCGACGACGTGGAGGCCATGTGCCGCGTGGTCGCCGCCGAGTACGGCCGTGAGATCGATGCGCGCCAGTCCAATCATGAAGGCGTACTGATTGATTGGATCCACGAGGCCCGCGATTGGGCCTCGGGTGTGGTGATCAATCCGGGTGGCTATACGCACACCTCCGTGGCGCTGCGCGACGCCATCGCCACGCTCGGGGTGCCGGTGGTCGAGGTGCACATCAGCAACATCCACGGTCGCGAGGAGTTCCGGCACCGGTCCCTCGTGTCGTCGGTCGTCGACGGCGTGGTGTGCGGCCTCGGGCCGGAGGGCTACCGCGTTGCCGTCGACTGGATCTGTCGACGGCAACGGCGGTCAGGAGGCGTCGCCGACTGAGGCGATCGCGGCCCGCAGGCGGGCGCCCGCCTCCTCGGCCACGGCCTCGAGCGCGGGTTCGCCCGTGACCTGCACCATCAGTTCGGGATTCATCGCCTCCACGATGACGGTGCCGTCGGTATCGGGATCGGAGCGAACGATCACGTTGCACGGCAACAGCAATCCGATCTGCCGGTCGATGGTGACCGCGCGGTGCGCCAGCGGCGGGTTACACGCACCGAGGATCAGATAGTCCTCCATGTCCACGTCGAGCTTCGCCTTGAGCGTCGCGCGCATGTCGATCTCGGTGAGCACGCCGAAGCCCTGTTCCTGTAGGGCCTTTCGGGTCCTTTCGACCGCATCGGCGAAGGAAGCTTGCAGTGTCGTCGAGAGTGCCAGGTTCATGAGTTGTCTCCGTTCTGGATCGGGGTGTTCACGCGGGTTCGTCGAGTCGTGTGATACCGAGCCGCTGCATCAGCAGGCTGGCCGGGCACCATCCGACGGTCGCATAGAAGAGCAGGTTCGCGGCGACGAATCCGGTGAGGATCAGCCACCACGACGAGAACGCGAGGGTGAGCGCGACGCTGAGCAGCACCATGGTGCCTGCGAGGAGCGGAACCAGCCGCTCGACCGTCCATCCGTGGTGGCGGGGAAATGTAGCCATGGGGGGATCTCCTTTCTGGGGTCAGCCGTGCGAGAAGCTGATGTCGGGCAGCACCCTGCGCAGCCAGGCGGGCGACCACCAGGCGGCGTGCCCGGTCAGTCGCAGCAGCACCGGCAGCAGGACCAGGCGGATGAGGACCGCGTCGAGCAGGACGGCGACGCCCAGGATGATGCCCATCTCCTTCGGCGGAAGCGGATCCGCGAGGGCGAAGGTGAAGAACACCGCGACCATCACCGCCGCCGCGGCGGCGATCACCCGGCCGGAGTGTGCGAGGCCGTCCACGTGCGCGACCTTCGGATCGCCGGATCGCTCGTAGTGTTCTTTCGCGGTGGACAGCAGAAACACTGTGTAGTCCATCGCGATGGCGAAGATCATCGCGAAGAAGAACACCGGCCCCCATCCGTCCAGGAAGCCCTGCGGGGTGAAGCCGAGCAGTCCCGCCCCGTGTCCGTCCTGGAAGATCAGCTTGGCGACGCCGAACGCGGCGGCGGTCGAGAGCAGGCTCACCACGGTGCCAAGGATGGCGATCAGCGGGGCCTGCAGCGCGACCAGCAGCAGCAGGAACCCGAGCACCAGGATGATGCCGACGATCAGCGGCAGGTAGTCGTTGAGCGCCTGCTGCAGATCGAGGTTCTCGGCAGGTGCGCCGCCGACCATGGCCTGCTCGGGCAGCTCGGACCGCAGCTGGGTGAGGATCGAACCCATCGACTCGTCGGAGGGGTCGACGCCCGGTATCGCCTGCAGCATCACGTGGTCGGAGCCGTCGATCGCCGGCTGCGGCGGGGTGACCATCGCGATTCCGTCGACGGCGGCCGCGGCGCCGGCCGTGGCCTCGGCCTCCGATGCAGGGGCGATGATCTGCAGCATTCCTGGCGCGCCCTCGCCCAGCTGTTCCTGGACGAGTTCGTAGCCCTGCCGGACCGGCGCGTCGGAGGGGACCACCTCGATCGACGGCATCGCGACCTTCAGGCCGAGCACCGGGAGGGACAGCGCGATCAGGATCAGCAGCGAGCCGATCGCGAACGGCCACGGGTGGCGGTGCAGGAGGTTGCCCCACGCGGCGAAGGGGGGGGAGCGGTGCTGTTGCCGCTTGGCGTACGGGAGCGCGCCTGCGTTGACCTTGGTGCCGAGCTTGCCGAGCACGGCGGGGAGCAGGGTCAGCGTGGCCGCGAGAACGAAGGTGACGGCGAGCATGATGCCGACGGCCATCGTCCGGACCGCGGGCGCCGGGACCAGCAGCACCGCGGACAGGCTCACGAGCACGGTCAGTCCCGAGAGGACGACGGCCTTGCCCGCGGTGTCCATCGTCTCGGCGACCGCCGCGCGCGGGTCGCCGCTCTTGCTCAGCGCATCCCGGAATCGCGACACGATGAACAACGCGTAGTCGATGCCGAGCGCGAGGGCGAACATCATCGCGAAGTTCATGGCCCACACGGAGATCGGCGTGACCGTGTTGAGCAGGACCAGCCCGCCCGCGGAGGCGATCAGGCCCGCCATGGTCAGCAACAGCGGCAGTCCCGCCGCAACCAGCGACCCGAACGCCAGCACCATGATCGCGAGCGTGACCGGCCAGGAGAGCATCTCCGCCTGGATCATCGCGTCGTGATTGGCCTTGTTGAAATCGCTCCACAGCGCGGACGCGCCGGTGGGGTAGACCTCGATCTCATTCGTGGACAGTGCGCCCAGTTCGCCCTTGAGCTCGTCGACGGCCTTGACCATGTCGTCGGTGCCCGCGTTCGCCCCCGCGATCAGGATGCCGGTGTGCCCGTCCGGGCTGATCGACATGCCGGGCTGCGGGGCGATGACCTCGCCGAACCGCTGATCATCGGCGAACACCGCGGTGGCGTCGGCGAGGACCTGCTGCACCTGCGGATCGGCGACCGCGAGCGTGTCCGAGTGCACGACGACCTGCACCGCGGCGGAGGAGTTCCCACCGAAGTGCTCCTGCGCGAGCTCGCGGACCTGCACGGATTCCGAGCCGTTGGCCTGCCAGCCGGCGCCGGCCAGCGAGGTGAACACCGACGGCGCGGCGGCGCCGAGCGCCACCAGGGCGATCAGCCAGATGCCGAACACCCACCGGGCGCGTCCGACCATCGCCGCGCCCAGTCGGCCGAGGAGTCCCCCAGTCGACGCGATCGGCGGCGGGCCGTCGCCGCCCGCTCTCAGCGCCCGGGTTTTGTCCACCTCGGCCGTGTTGCTCGTCATGCGAATCTCCTCGATATGCCCTGGGGGGTATCTGCTCGGTATGAATCGACCATACCCTAGGGGGTATCTAGGTGGGATGCGAGAAGCGCCACAGGGGTGGGCGGGTGGTCGGGTGCGGCGTCAGGCCGGCTTGATCCGGGCCTCGCCGCTGTAGACATTCATGGTCTCGCCGCGCAGGAACCCGACCAGGCTCAGTCCGGACTCGGTGGCGAGATCGACGGCGAGCGACGACGGGGCGGACACCGCGGCCAGCACCGGGACGCCCGCGACCACGGCCTTCTGCACGAGTTCGAAGGAGGCGCGCCCGCTGACCACGAGGATCGCCTCGCGCAGCGGCACCCGGTCGGCGGTCAACGCCCAGCCGAGCACCTTGTCGACGGCGTTGTGTCTGCCCACATCCTCGCGAATCGCGAGCAGGGCGCCGTCGGCGGTGAACAGTCCGGCGGCATGCAGGCCGCCGGTCGAGTCGAAGACCCGCTGCCGCGCGCGCAGGGTCACAGGCATGGACGCCAGGGTCGACGGCGTCACCGCGGGGTCGGGAGCGGTGAGGTCGTAGCGTGAGCGCACCCGGACGTCCTCGAGCGAGGCCTTGCCGCAGACGCCGCATGCCGAGGTGGTCAGGAACTGGCGATCGGCGCCGGTCGGCGGCGGGACCCCGGGAGCGAGCGCCACGTCGAGCACGTTGTAGGTGTTGGCGCCATCGGCATCGACACCGTCGCAGTACCGGATGACCGAGACGTCGGACGCCGATCCGATGATGCCCTCGCCCAGCAGGAACCCGTGCACCAGGTCGATGTCGTCCCCTGGGGTTCGCATGGTCACCGAGAGCGATCGGCCGCCGATCCGGATCTCCAGCGGTTCCTCCACGGCCAGGCTGTCCGGTCTGCGCACCGTGGCGCCACCGGTGATCCGTAGCACCGGGCGGCGCGCGGTGACCCGACCCATCAGTGCGCCCCCGCCGGTTCGAGCCGCACCAGCACCGCCTTGGAAACCGGCGTATTCGACTTCGCGGCAACGTGATCGAGCGGGATGAGGGGGTTGGTCTCCGGGTAGTAGGCCGCGGCATTGCCCTTGGGGGTGCTGTACCGGACGGCCCGGAAGTCGCGCACCCGGCGCTCCTGCAGCACGCCGTCGGGGCCGGTCCACTCGGAGACGATGTCCACGGCGGCGCCGTCGGCGATGCCGAGTTCCGCGAGGTCGGCCGCGGACACGAAGATCACCTTGCGGCCGCCCTTCACACCGCGATAGCGGTCGTCGAGCCCGTAGATGGTGGTGTTGTACTGGTCGTGACTGCGCAGGGTCTGCAGGATCAACCGGCCCGGGGGAGTGGGCAACCACTGCAGCGGACTCGCGGTGAAGTTGGCCTTGCCGGTGCTGGTGGGGAACTCGCGCCGGTCGCGCGGCGGGTGCGGCAGCTGGAACCCGTCGGGCCGCCGGACCCGCTCGTTGTAGTTCTCGCAGCCGGGTACCACCCGCGAGATCGAATCGCGGATGCGGTCGTAGTCACCCTTGAAATGTGCCCACGGCACCGAGTGGTCGGCGCCGAGCAGGTGCTCGGCGAGTTCGCAGACGATTGCGACCTCGCTGCGCAGCTGATCGCTGACGGGTGTCAGGTTGCCCCGCGAGAGGTGCACCATGGACATCGAATCCTCCACGGACACCATCTGTTTCCCGCCGGCCTGGATGTCCTTGTCGGTGCGGCCGAGCGTCGGCAGGATGAGCGCGGTGCGCCCGGTCACCACGTGCGAGCGGTTGAGCTTGGTCGAGACCTGGACGGTCAGCGCGCACGAACGCAGTGCGGCCTCGGTGGCCTCGGTGTCCGGGGTGGCCCGGATGAAGTTCCCGCCCATCGCCATGAAGACGGAGCCCTTGCCGTCACGCATGCCGCGGATGGCGGCGACGGTGTCCCAGCCGTGCTTTCGGGGGCTGACGATCGAGAACTCGCGGTCCAGCGCGTCGAGGAACGAGTCCGGCATCTTCTCCCAGATACCCATCGTGCGGTCGCCCTGGACGTTCGAGTGCCCACGCACCGGGCAGACGCCCGCGCCGGGCTTGCCCATCATGCCGCGCATCAGCAGCAGGTTGGTGATCTCCTGGATGGTCGCGACCCCGTGCGTCTGTTGGGTCAGGCCCATCGCCCAGCATGCGATCGTCCGTTCGGAAGAGGCCATCGCGTCGGCGGTCTCGCGCAACTGCGTCATCGTGAGTCCGGTGGCCTCGAGGACGACGTCGAGATCGACTGCGCGGACGTTCTTCTCGTACTCGGCGAAACCCGCGCAGTGCTGCTCGACGAAGGCACGGTCCACCACCGAACCGGGGTCCGCGTCGTCGGCCTCGAGCAGCAGTCGCCCGAGCCCCTGGAACAGGGCCATGTCACCGCCGAGGCGTATCTGCAGGAACTCGTCGGCGATGTCGACGCCGCGCCCGATCACGCCGCCCACCTTCTGTGGGTCCTTGAACCGGCGCAGCCCCGCCTCGGGCAGCGGATTGACCGCGATGATCTTGGCGCCGTTCCCCTTTGCCTTCTCCAGCGTGGAGAGCATCCGGGGATGGTTGGTGCCGGGGTTCTGGCCTGCGATGAGGATGAGGTCGGCGTACTCGAGGTCCGGCACTGTCACCGAACCCTTGCCGATGCCGATCGATTCGGTCAGCGCGCTGCCGGACGATTCGTGGCACATGTTGGAGCAGTCGGGCAGGTTGTTGGTGCCGAAGCTGCGGATCATCAGCTGGTAGAGGAACGCGGCCTCGTTGCTGGTGCGGCCGGACGTGTAGAACACGCCGCCGTCGGGGTCGGGCAGCGCGCGCAGGTGGTCGGCGATCAGCCGGTAGGCCTCGTCCCATTCGATCGGCGCGTAGTGGGTCGCGCCCTCGCGGAGCACCATCGGGTGCGCGAGGCGCCCCTGCTGTCCGAGCCAGTAGTCGGTCTTCTCGGCCAGCTCCGCCACCGAGTGCTCGGCGAAGAACTCGGGACCGACTGTGCGCAGCGTCGCCTCCTCGGCGACGGCCTTGGCGCCGTTCTCACAGAACTCCGCGGGCTTGCGGTGCCCCGGCGTCTCGGGCCAGGCGCAGCCGGGGCAATCGAACCCGTGTCGCTGATTGAGCCTGGCCAGGGTCCGGGCGGTGCGGACGGCGCCCATCTGCTCGAGGCCGCGTTGCAGGGACACCAGGACCGCTGGCACTCCCGCCGCGTGGTCCTTGCTGTGCGTGACGACCAGCTCGGATTCGTCTATGTCGCGTTCGGGTCCCTTGCGAGTCATGCCTACATAGTGGCCCCGTCACGGGCCCGCCGAAAGCGAGGTGACCCACTCTGCCTACTATTTCGGCTAGCCTTACCTAGCTTTGGTGACGATGGAGGAGAGTCGATGGCAGACGTCGGTAGATTGACGCGGCGGGGATTTCTGATCGGAACGTCGGGCGCGCTGCTCGCGTTCGCCGCTGCCTGCAGCAGCGACGGTGACGGAGGTTCGGCCTCCTCGGGCACCGGCGCGACCATCGGCAACAAGTACGGCGAGACCCAGGTCCCGCTCGACCCGCAGCGCGTGGTCAGCGTGGGATACAACGACCAGGACGCGATCCTGGCGCTCGGCTCCACCCCGGTCGGCGTCTTCGACTGGTACGGCAACTACCCGAACGCAGTGTGGCCCTGGGCGCAGGATCTGCTCGCCGGGGCGACGCCCGCGATCATCGGCAGCGCGAACACCGGGATCGACGTCGAGAAGGTGGCCGCCACCAACCCCGACCTGATCATCGGCACCTACTCGGGCCTGACCAAGGACCAGTACAACAAGCTCAGCGCGCTCGCGCCGACGGTCGCGCAGCCGAAGGAGTTCGCCGACTACGGCGTGCCGTGGCAGGACCAGACCCGGATCATCGGCGAGGCGCTCGGTAAGCAGGACAAGGCGAAGGAGTTGGTGACCTCCGTCGAGAAGCAGTTCACCGATGTCGCGGCCGCCAACCCGGCGTTCGCGGGCAAGACGGTGATCGTGGGTGCGCTCAAGGGTCCGGGCCAGTTCGGCGTCTATGGCCCGGAGGACCCGAAGGTCCGCTTCTTCACCGAACTCGGCTTCGTGAATCCGCCTGTCACGCAGCAGATCACGACCACGAACTTCGCCCCGATCAGCACGGAGCAGCTCTCGCTCGCCGACGCCGACCTGCTGGTCTGGTACGCGGGTGGCGGCTACGGCGACAAGCTGCGGGCCGAGCTCGACAAGACGCCGGTCTATCAGGAGCTGAACGTCGTCAAGGACGGTCGCACGATCATCCTCGAGGACGAGGCCGCCGAGGCGATGACCTGGAGCACCGTGCTGTCGCTGCCGTACGCGCTGGAGAACATCCCGCCGCGGATCGCTCCGCTGCTCACGAAGTAGTCCTGGCGAGAGTTCGCCCGACGCGCTAGGGGACCAGGACGACCTTTCCGACGTTGCGACGCTCGGTCAGGATTCGATGGGCCTCTGGCGCGTCGGCGAACGGGACGGCGTCGGACACCACGGGTGCCACGACGCCGTTCTCGATCAGCTCGCGCAGCGGGGTGATCCACGGCTCCAGCGTGCCGCGGTCGTCCCACAGTCGCAGCATGTTGAGGCCGATCACCGTCTTGGACTCGCTCATCTGGTCGATGAGATTGAAGCCCCGCATCATGCGCAGGGCCTGCGGTGCCGCCCGTAACAGGTTTCGCTTGTCGCCCGCGACCACCGAGCTGGCCCCGAAGGCGACGAGCCTGCCGCCGGGACGCAATTGGCCGTAGCTCCGCCGCAATGACTCCCCGCCGATCGCGTCCATGATCACGTCCATCGGCGGAAGCCCGCTGTCCCACCCTCGTTTCCGGTAATCCAGCGCCACGTCGACGCCGAAGCCACGGATGGCGTCGTGCTTGCCTGGCGAGGCGGTTCCGTAGACCTCGGCGCCGACGTGCTTGGCGATCTGCGTCGCCGCGATCCCGACGCCACCCGCCGCGGCCTGGATCAGGACCCGCTCTCCCGCACGGAGATTCGCGTACCCGACCAGGCCTGCCCAGGCGGTCGCGTAGTTGACGGGAATGGCGGCGCCCTGCTCGAAGCTCAAGGAGTCCGGCAGCGCGATCACGTCTCGGGCGTCGGCACACACCTGCTCGGCGTAGCCGCCGAACCGCGTGCCCGCGACCACCCGGTCACCCACGGCGAGGCCGACGACATCCGCGGCGACCTCGCTGATCGTGCCCGCGACCTCGTAGCCGACGACGCTCGGCAGCGGCGGGGCGTCGGCGTACAGGCCGAGTCGGGCCATCACGTCGGCGAAGTTGACGCCCGCGGCCCGGACGTCGATGCGGACCGCGCCGGGGCGGAGCGCCGGCGATGGACGTTCCTGGACCTCGAGGACGTCGGCGTCCCCGTGCTTGGTGATCACGACTGCGCGCATGGGGGAAGGCTAGTCCCGATCGGCTCCGCACAGGCGGGATGCGGGTCCGCCCGGCCAGGGAACGACCGTCAGCCCTGGCCATTCCCGCCGCCATCGGGCCGCCTTCGCCTCGTAGACCTCCCGCGGGGCCAGGATCGGGTTGGGGCGCAGCACCATGCTGAAGAGATCATCGAGGCCGTGGGGTGCGTAGACCTGGAACTCCCCGGTGGGGGAGCGCGTGATCCCCACGCAGCAGGTGGTGGATGCGAAGTGGTCGATCGCGTCCGCGCAGCTCGTGAAGGGGACGCCAGGGACACCGAATCGATCCTCGTACCACAGGTGTACCCGCGCCTCGTTGCGCAGCTCGACCGCCGCCTCGACGTCGCCGTACAGGGTCTCCGCCTGCCTGATCATTCGGTCCTCGGCCGCGTAACCGAGGTCCGCCCGGTCGAAATAGAAGAGGTCGTAGTCCTTGATGCCTGCCAGGAGATCGCGGCCGTCGAGGTGGTTCCAGACCGTCTGGAAGACCCCACCGGCCGTGAGATACCAGTCGCTCATCCCGAGATCGGGTGCACGATCGAGGATCGTTCGGGCCACGGGATTTGCGAGCACGATCCCGAGGAGTCGCTCCTTGTCGGTGGACGAGCCCATGGCCTCATTCTCGCATGATCGTTCTCTAGGGTCACTCTGACCCAGTCCACGAGGTAGCTGACGAACGCTATTCGCCGCGCTCTGTTCATGTGCCAACCGTTTCCCTGGGGTGCCTTGGACGTTTGCGAACCCGGCACTCGGCGCGGGGTGTGTCGCTCTAGTTGTAGTACTGGACGGCGCAGAACTCATTCCGCTCGGGATCCGTGAGCACCACGCAACGCCCTCCGGGTATTCGTGGCGTTCACCGGTGTCGCGGCCGCCGAGGGCGATGACGCGTTCGACCGCGGCGTGGAAGTCGTCGACGGCGACATCCAGATTGATGCGGACCTTCCCGGACTTGGGTTCGGGGACCGGCTGCAAATTGATGCGTGGCTCGTGTTCATGCCGTGGGGTGAGCTCGATCCATCCGGGCAGGCCCGGCAGCGCCTCACGATCAAGTAAGGCTCCCCGGAATCCGGCCAATCGGATCGGGTCCGTGCCGTCGATCGTCAGGCCGCTCCATCGAATCCACATTCCTTGATTCGACCGCACAGTCGATGGCGATGGGTCCGTTTGTTCTCGAGTTCCTCAAACCCCTTGCGTGCAGGCCATTCCCGAGTAAACTCGAACATATGATCGAATAGAGTCTCCGGGGGGGTGATTGGAGTGTCAGCTTCGGCAGTGACCGATCGTGAGCGGATTCTTCTCGACGCGATCTCCGAGACCTCCCGCGCCGAGAACGCGGCGGCGGCCCGGTTGATCGCGCAGATCATGGACTACACCAGCTCTCGTGGCACCTTCGACCATCGTGCTCCCGGTGCCGGGTTCGACACCGAGCAGGCGGAGCGGTCTGCGCTCGCGGAGGTCGCGCTGGCGTTGTCGAGCACCTTCAGGTCGGTGTCGTCGCTGATGCGGCTCGGGTTCACCCTCGAACGGATGCCCGAGATTCGGGGCGCTTTCGCTGCTGGCGAGGTGTCTCTGGCGAAGATCCGGGTGATCGATGAGCACACCCGCAAGGCCACCGCTGCTGCGGTGCTGCGCCTGGACTCGGACATCCTGTCCGCCGCGCGACGACTCGCACCGACCCCACTCGGAATCGAGATCGCCCGGATGCTGATCGAGGACGACGCCGCATGGGCGCAACGCGCCCGCGAGGAGGCCGAAGCCAAGCGCAAGGTTCGCTCCCGCCGTCTGCCCCACGGGATGGGCGTCCTGTCGGTGACGCTGACGGCGACTCAGTTGACGGCGGTCACGGGGCTGATTGTGAAGGTCGCCAAGACGGCGTGCCGGGCCGATCCGCGTCCCCTCGACGTCCGGTGTGCGGACGCATTCATGGTCTTGATGCACGGTGGGAGGGCCCTGACCTGCGAGTGTGGCGACCAGGACTGCGCGGCCACCCGCAACTGTGAACCTGCCGCCCCACAGGTGAATCTGACGATCTCGTGCGGGCTGGAGACGCTGCTCGGGTTGGCCGACAACCCGGCCTATCTGGAGGGCTACGGCTATCTGGATGCCGGCCAGGCCCGTGCCATCGCCGAGGATGCGACCTGGCAGGCGATCATCGACTGCGCCAGGCAGGCGCTCGACCGCCTGCAGTGCGACAACATCGTCGGCGGTGACGGTACCGATGGCGTGACCGAATCGACCGAGGAACGTGCCACGGCGGAACCGGACCACCTGCCACCCGGCATCGGGGCGGAACCCGAAGCGCGCGAACCCGACCCGCCAGATCCATCCGACCCGCCAGATCCGTGCCGCGCGGCCGTGGCCGAGCCCGACGAGCAGCACGAGTCGACCGCCGGATCCGGCCTGCTCGTGTTCAGGAGTCGGATCCTGCCCGCGGGGGCGGCCGCGCTTCCGGTCCGCAAGCTCCCGCATCCCGGTGTCATCTCACCGGCCGACGCCATCGACGGCCTGTTCCGCACCATCCTGAACGACCCTGCGGATCTCGTTACCGCGTTCCCGGACGGCCACGGCGGATTCACAAAGCCGCCACCGGGCGCGCTGACCTACCGGCCGAGCGACCTACTCGCCGCCGCCGTTCGGCTCCGCGATGGCACCTGCCGACACCCGGACTGCCTGATCGCCGCCGCGGACTGCCAGATCGATCACGTCGTCGCGTTCAACAGAGCTGATCCGATCTTTGGTGGCTGGACCGTTTTCGCCAACCTCCAATGCCTGTGCACGCTGCACCATCAACTCAAAACCGCGGGCCTCTGGCGTCACGACATGCTCGCCGGCGCGATCATGCACATCTACAACACGATCGGGCAGCACGCCCTCACTCTTCCCGTGAGGCGACAGGGGCTCCGGATTCCGCCCCCAGCTCGGGCGCCGGCTGCCGCAGGTTCAGGATCACCACGCCCGCGATGATCAGCGCGAGCCCGAGGAACTTCGCAGCGGATGCCTGTTCGCCGAGGAACGCGATGCCGATCACCGCGACCGTCGCGGTCCCGATCCCGGACCAGAGCGCGTACGCCAGGCTCACCGGCAGCGACCGCAGTGCCTGGGCCAGGCAGGCGAACGAGGTGGCGTAGCCGAGCAGAACGGCGATCGTGGGCAGCGGTCGACTGAACTGTTCGGTGCTGCCGAGGAACACCGTGGCCAGGATCTCGCAGGTGATCGCGGCGGCGAGGAAGGCCCACGCCCGTACGCGGTCGCTCATCCGACACCGCCGAGATTCAGCGCGACCACGCCCGCCACCACCAGGGTGATGCCGAGGATTCGGCCGGCCGACCGGGGTTCGCGCAGGACCAGCATCCCGATGGCGGCGATCGCGGCGGTGCCCACCCCCGCCCAGACCGCGTACGCCACACCGACATCGAGGGTGCGCAGGGTCTGCGACAGGCAGTACAGCGCCACGCAGTAGAGGCCGAGGACCACCGCGGTCGGGCCGGGCCGCCGGAAGCCCTCCGTCCGGGTCAGCAGGCTCGTCGCGAGTACCTCCGCGCAGATGGCCACCGAGAGAAACACCCATGCCATCGTCATGGCTACAACGTATCGGGGGCGGTAGCGTCGCGGCATGGCCGCCGTCACGGTTCGACCCGCCGCCCCCTCCGACGTCCCCGCCGCCGGACGCGTGCTGGCCGCGGCCTTCGATGACGACCCGGTCACGGAATGGCTGTGGCCGGATGTCGGCTCGCGCCGCGCGGGGCTGCCGCACATGTTCGGGACGCTCATCCGGCACCATCACTTTCCGCTCGGCGGCGTCGAGGTGGCGCTCGCGTCGGACGGGTCGGTGGCCGGGGCAACCCTGTGGGACCCGCCGGGACGCTGGCGGCAGTCGGCGCTGAGCCAGCTGCGCGCGCTGCCCGGACTGATCCGCGCCTTCGGTGGCCGGATCATGGCGGGGGCGGAGTTCGCCGGGACGATCGAGAAGGCGCACCCGGAAGAGCCGCACTGGTATCTCAGCACCATCGGCACCGACCCCTCGGCGCGTGGCGCTGGTCACGGCACAGCGTTGATGAACTCCCGGTTGGCCCGGTGCGACGCCGAGCACGCGCCCGCTTATCTGGAGTCGAGCAAGGAGTCGAACGTCCCCTATTACGAGCGATTCGGCTTCGAGGTGACGGGCGAGATCGTCATCCCGAACGGCGGCCCGACGCTGTGGGCGATGTGGCGGGCGCCTCGCTGACCGGACGGCGGTGTCGGGGGACCCCGCGGGTTCTCTAGAATCACCGGGTGACCAGTGCCGTGCCGCAGGACCCCATGAACCCCGCCGACGCCCTCCCGAAGAGCTGGGACCCCAGCGCGGTAGAGCAGGAATTGTACGAGGGTTGGGTGGACGCCGGCTACTTCACGGCGGACCCGACCAGTGACAAGCCCGGCTACTCGATCGTGCTGCCGCCGCCGAACGTGACCGGCAGCCTCCACATGGGCCATGCCCTCGACCACACCCTGATGGACGTGCTCTCGCGACGTAAGCGCATGCAGGGCTACGAGGTGCTCTGGCTGCCCGGCATGGACCACGCGGGCATCGCCACCCAGAACGTGGTGGAGAAGCAACTCGCGGCGGACGGCAAGAAGAAGGAAGACTTCGGCCGCGAGCTGTTCATCGACAAGGTCTGGGACTGGAAGCGCGAGTCCGGCGGCACCATCGGCGGCCAGATGCGCAGACTCGGCGACGGCGTCGACTGGAGCCGCGACAGGTTCACCATGGACGAGGGCCTCTCGCGCGCCGTCCAGACCATCTTCAAGCGGATGTACGACGCGGGACTGATCTACCGGGCCGAGCGCCTGGTCAACTGGTCGCCGGTGCTGCAGACCGCCATCTCCGACATCGAGGTCAAGTTCGAGGACGTCGAGGGCGAGCTGGTCTCGCTGCGCTACGGCTCCCTGAACGACGACGAGCCGCACGTCATCGTCGCCACCACGCGTGTGGAGACGATGCTCGGCGACACCGCGGTCGCCGTGCACCCCGACGACGAGCGCTACCAGCACCTGCTCGGCACCACCCTCGAGCACCCCATCACGGGCCGGCAGATCCCGATCATCGCCGACGACTACGTTGACCCGGAGTTCGGCACCGGCGCGGTGAAGATCACCCCCGCGCACGACCCCAACGACTTCGAGATGGGCCTGCGGCACAACCTGCCGATGCCCACGATCATGGACAAGACCGGCAAGATCGCCGATACCGGAACGCAGTTCGACGGCATGGACCGGTTCGAGGCCCGCGTGAAGGTGCGCGAGGCGCTCGCCGAGCAGGGTCGTGTGGTCGCCGAGAAGCGTCCCTACCTGCACAGCGTCGGCCACTCCGAGCGCAGCGGTGAGTCCATCGAGCCGCGGCTCTCGCTGCAGTGGTGGGTCAAGGTCGAGGAGCTCGCCAAGGCCGCGGGCGACGCGGTCCGTAACGGCGACACCACGATCCACCCCGCCAGCCTGGAGCCGCGCTGGTTCGGCTGGGTCGACAACATGCACGATTGGTGCATCTCGCGCCAGCTGTGGTGGGGTCACCGCATCCCGATCTGGTACGGCCCTGAGGGAGAGGTCCGCTGCGTCGGACCCGACGAGACCGCGCCCGAGGGCTGGGAGCAGGACCCCGATGTCCTCGACACCTGGTTCTCGTCCGGACTCTGGCCGTTCTCCACGATGGGCTGGCCGGAGCAGACCCCGGAGCTCGAGAAGTTCTACCCCACAAGCGTTCTCGTTACCGGCTACGACATCCTGTTCTTCTGGGTGGCCCGGATGATGATGTTCGGCACCTTCGTCTCCGAGGACGACGCGATCACCGCGGGCGAGGGCAAGACCGGTCCGCAGGTGCCGTTCACGGACGTCTTCCTGCACGGTCTGGTCCGCGACGAGCACGGCAAGAAGATGTCGAAGTCGAAGGGCAACGGCATCGACCCGCTGGACTGGGTGCGCGAGTTCGGCGCCGACGCGCTGCGCTTCACGCTGGCCCGCGGCGCGAACCCCGGCAGCGACCTCTCCGTCGGTGAGGATCACGCGAAGGCCTCCCGCAGCTTCGCCACGAAGCTGTTCAACGCCACGAAGTTCGCCCTGATGAACGGCGCGGCGCCCGCGCCGTTGCCCGCCGAGCTCAGCGACGCCGACCGCTGGATCCTGGACCGGCTCGAGCAGGTCCAGGCCGAGGTCGACGCCGCGTTCGACCGCTACGACTTCGGCAAGGCCTGCGACGCGCTCTACCACTTCGCCTGGGACGAGGTGTGTGACTGGTACCTCGAGCTCGCCAAGGTGCAGTTCGCAGGCTCCGAGGCCGAGGGCACCAAGGCCGTGCTCGGCAATGTCCTCGATGCGCTGCTGCGCATGCTGCACCCGGTGATGCCGTTCGTCACCGAGACCCTCTGGAAGGTGCTGACCGGCGGGGAGTCGGTGGTGATCTCCGAGTGGCCGACCGCGACCGGTGAGGCCGCCGATGCCGTTGCCGCGCAGCGCATCGCGGACGTCCAGCGGCTCGTCACCGAGATCCGCAGGTTCCGCAGCGATCAGGGTCTGAACCCCGGCCAGAAGGTGGCGGCGAGGCTCAGCGGGATCGCCGAGGCCGACCTGGACGGCAAACAGGCCGCGGTCGCCTCGCTGGTCAAGCTGACGGATCCGGCCGACGACTTCAGCGCGACGGCCTCGCTGGAGGTGCGGCTCAGCCGCGGCACCGTCACCGTCGAGCTGGACACCTCGGGCACCGTGGACCTGGTCGCCGAGCGCAAGCGCCTCGAGAAGGACCTGGCGGCGGCCGAGAAGGAGCTCGCGGGCACCGCGGCCAAGCTGTCCAACGAGGCGTTCCTCGGCAAGGCGCCGGACAACGTGGTCGACAAGATCCGTGCCCGGCAGACCCTGGCCGCGGAGGAGGTCGAGCGGATCACCGCCCGGCTCGCGGCGATGGATCTGAAGGGTCAGGCGTGAACGCCGAGACGCCCGAGAAGTGGGACGGGGGATCGCAGCCCACGCCCGTCGATCTGGCCGAGCTGGCGCTCGTCGAGGCCGAACTCGACCAGCGCTGGCCCGAGACCAAGATCGAGCCCTCCACCGCCCGCATCGCGGCCCTGATGGACCTGCTCGGCTCGCCGCAGCACAGCTATCCGGCCATCCACGTCGCGGGCACCAACGGGAAGACCTCGGTCACCCGGATGATCGACGCGCTGATGACGCGCCTGCACCGTCGGGTCGGGCGGACCACCAGCCCGCATCTGCAGCTGGCGACCGAGCGGATCAGCATCGACGGCAAGCCGATCTCGCCTCGCCTGTACGTGGACACCTACCGTGAGCTGCTGCCGTACGTCGAGATGATCGACGCCCAGTCCCAGGCGGCGGGTGGCCCCGCGATGAGCAAGTTCGAGGTGCTCACCGCTATGGCGTTCGCGGCCTTCGCCGAGGCGCCGGTGGATGTCGCGGTCGTGGAGACCGGGCTCGGCGGCCGTTGGGACGCAACGAATGTCATCGACGGTCAGGTGGCGGTGATCACCCCCATCGGGCTCGATCACGTCGAGTTCCTCGGCAGTGACATCGCCGGGATCGCCGCCGAGAAGGCCGGGATCATCAAGAAAGCGCCCGAGTCGCTGGTGCCGCGCGACACCGTCGCGATCCTCGCGGAGCAGACGCCGGAGGTGACCGAGGTGCTGCTGCGCCGGGCCGTCGAGGCCGACGCCGCGGTGGCCCGCGAGGGATCCGAGTTCAAGGTCCTCGCCCGCCGGATCGCGATCGGCGGACAGCAACTGGAACTGCAAGGCCTGTCCGGGGTCTACAGCGACATCTTCCTGCCCCTGCACGGCGAACATCAGGCCCGCAACGCCTCGCTCGCGCTCGCCGCGGTGGAAGCGTTCTTCGGGGCGGGGGCGGACCGCCAGCTCGACGTCGACGCGATCCGGGAGGGCTTCGCCTCGATGACCAACCCGGGGCGCCTCGAGCGGGTGCGCAGCGCGCCCACCGTCTTCCTCGACGCCGCGCACAACCCGCACGGGGCCAAGGCTCTGGCCGCCGCGCTCGTCGCGGAGTTCGACTTCCGCAAGCTGGTCGGCGTCGTCGCGGTGATGGCGGACAAGGACGTGGCCGGGATCCTGACCGCGTTGGAGCCGGTGTTCGACGAGATCGTCGTGACGCACAACGGATCTCCGCGCGGCATGGACGTCGAGGAACTCGCCAACCTGGCGGTGGCCCGGTTCGGCGACGAACGCGTGGTGGTGGCACAGACGCTCCCGGACGCGCTCGAGACAGCCATCGGGCTGGCCGAGGAGGTCGCCGAGCCCGGTGAGGCTGTATCGGGGGCGGGCGTCGTGGTCACCGGTTCGGTGGTCACCGCTGGCGTGGCCCGCACCCTGTTCGGAAAGGACCCGGCGTGAGTACTCCCGAGGGATCGAGCACACCCGAAGGTGACGCGGAGGGTGGCGCTCCGCGCTTCCGTCCGCCGGTGAACGACCCGTGGAAGGGCTTCCGCGGGGTCTGCGCGGGCACCCTGATCCTGGAGGCGATCGTGGTGCTGCTGGCGCTGCCGGTGGTGGCGACCGTTGGCGGCGGCATCACCTGGCTGTCCGGCGTCTACCTGGTCGGACTCGCGCTGCTGATGATTCTCGGCGGCGGTGTCCAGGGCAGGCCGTGGGCGATGGGGTACAACTTCGCGCTGCAGGCGGCGTTGATCGCCGGTTTCGCGGTGCACCCCGCCATCGGCGCGGTGGGACTGCTGTTCGGTGCGGTGTGGGCCTACCTGCTGTATCTCAAGCGGGACCTCACCGAGCGGATCGAACAGGGTCTGCTTCCTGGCCAGCGGGACTGACCCCTTAAGCTGTCCGCCGTGACTGAGCGCACCCTGGTACTGATCAAGCCCGATGGCGTCGCCCGCCGATTCGTAGGAGAAATCCTTTCCCGTGTCGAGCGGAAGGGGCTGTCCATCACGGCCCTCGAGATGAAGACCGCGGACGAGGCGCTGGCGGGCCAGCATTACGCCGAGCACCTGGGCAGGCCCTTCTATCCGGGGCTGATCGAGTTCATCACGTCCGGACCCCTCGTCGCCGCAGTGCTCGAGGGCCCGCGCGCGATCGCGGCTTTCCGACAGCTCGCGGGCGGCACCGACCCGGTCGAGAAGGCCGTCCCCGGTTCCATCCGCGCCGACCTGGCACTGGACGGCCAGCAGAACCTGGTGCACGGGTCCGACTCCGTCGAGTCGGCCGAGCGGGAGATCGCGCTCTGGTTCCCGGAGCTCGCCCGCGGCTAGTCCGCATCACCCCCGACCACCTGTAAGAGGTCCGAACACGCCGCGCCGGATCGGCGCCGGTGCGCCGTTGGCGTGGTCGGGCCCGACGGTGTGGGATACTGATGGCGGTCGACCCGCGATGTGTTCCATACGGGCCCGATCGGATGACACCACGGTTCGATGCCCGATCATCGCTGCCACGGCGCGCAGGAAATCCCTCGCGGTCCCAGGCATGCTGGATGATCAGGCGCACGGATCAGGGAGTACGGCCATCCAGCCAGGCGCCGTGCGAGCTGGCAGTGATTTAACGGGTCACTGCGAGACGTGCGGGGCGAGACCAGACAATCTCATGCCCACCGGTATGAGTACACAATGAGCGCCCTCGCGTGGCCGCTTCACACCCAGTACGACTCTGGGTGGACGCGCCCGGGGGTCCGAGGAGACTACGTGGCCGATCAAGCGCCGCCCGAAAATTCACAGACTTCAGCCGCAGCGAATGCGGTGCCGACCTTCCCGGAGAAGATCCGGGTGCACGCGCTCGCCAAGCTGCTGGGACTGACCAGCAAGCAGGTGCTCGCCCAGGTCGCCGAGTTCGGCGCCGAGGTGCGCAGCGCGCAGTCCAGCGTGGACCGCGCTCTCGCCGAGCGGGTGCACGCTGCGTTCAACCCGCAGGCAGAGGCGCACCAGGAGGTCGCAGCGGCCGAGCCGGCTGCCGCGCCCGAGGTGGCGAGGCCGGAAGCCGCGTCCGCGCCCGGCGTGGAGACCGCGGGGCTGTTCACCAACATCGCCGAGCCCGAGGTGCACGTCGTTCCCGACGTCACCCCCGTGTTCCAGGCCCCGCTGTTCCTGCAGCCCGACGCGGCCGCCGCGGAGGCCGCACCGCGGCGTCGCCGCGCCCGCCGCGTGGCAGCGGCGCCGAGCGAGGACGCGCCCATCGAGGTGACCACCGTCGTCGAGCACGAGGAACGTCACGAAGAGCGCCACGAGGAGCGTGCGGTCGAGGAGGCCGACACCTCGGTGACCGAGGAGTCCACCGCGGCCGAGGTCGAGTCCGACGAGGACGGCGGCGAGTCGCAGAGCCGTCGCAGGCGTCGCGGTCGTCGCGGTCGCGGTCGCGGCCGGGGCGAGCAGGCGTCCGAGGACGAGCAGAACGAGACCGAAGGTGCGGCCGAGCCCGCCGCCGAGGGCACTGAGCAGGCCGAGCCCACCGAGCAGGCGGCCGAGGCGGAAGCGGCCGAGTCGGAGGAGTCGGAGGAGGCAGGCGAGGCCGGGGATGGATCGAGCCGTCGTCGTCGTCGCCGCCGCCGCCGCAAGGGCAGTGGCGATGGTGCGGACGCAGGTACCGAGGAAGACGGCGTCACCACCGTGGTGCACGAGCGTGAGCCGCGCACCAAGGCCAAGGTCAAGGACGAGGTCCAGGGGATCTCGGGCTCGACCCGACTCGAGGCCAAGCGTCAGCGACGCCGCGACGGGCGCGACGCCGGTCGCCGCCGCCCGCCGATCCTCACCGAATCGGAGTTCCTGGCGCGCCGCGAGGCCGTCGACCGCGTCATGGTGGTCCGCGAGAAGACCGGTGCGCATGCGGAGGGCCTGACGCAGGTCGCGGTGCTCGAGGACGGCATCCTCGTCGAGCACTTCGTCACCAGCTCGGCGTCCGCATCGATGGTCGGCAACGTCTACCTCGGTCGCGTTCAGAACGTGCTGCCCTCGATGGAGGCCGCGTTCATCGACATCGGCCGTGGCCGCAACGGCGTGCTCTATGCAGGCGAGGTCAACTGGGAGGCCGCGGGACTCGGCGGCAACAGCCGCAAGATCGAGCAGGCCCTCAAGCCGGGTGACCAGGTCCTGGTCCAGGTCAGCAAGGATCCGGTCGGGCACAAGGGTGCCCGCCTGACCACGCAGATCTCCCTGGCCGGGCGATTCCTGGTGTACGTGCCCGGCGGTAGCTCCACCGGCATCAGCCGTAAGCTGCCCGACACCGAGCGCAAGCGACTCAAGGAGATCCTGCGCGAGATCGTGCCGCCGGAGGCCGGTGTCATCATTCGCACCGCGTCGGAGGGCGTGAGCGAGGAAGAGCTGGCCCGCGACGTCAAGCGTCTGCAGACCCAGTGGGACGAGATCGAGAAGCAGGCCGCGGCCGCGGACAAGGGCAAGGGGAGCAACCCGAAGGCCCTGTACGAGGAGCCGGATCTGCTGGTCAAGGTCGTCCGCGATCTGTTCAACGAGGACTTCGCCAAGATCGTGATCGAGGGCGAGAAGTCCTGGTCGACGGTGGAGAACTACATCAAGACCGTCGCACCCGACCTGCTGCCGCGGGTCGAGAAGTACGAGGGCAACGGCGGCCCCGATGTGTTCGAGGCCAAGCGGATCGACGAGCAGCTCGCCAAGGCGCTCGACCGCAAGGTGTGGCTGCCCTCGGGCGGCACCCTGGTGATCGACCGCACCGAGGCGATGACCGTCGTCGACGTCAACACCGGCAAGTTCACCGGTGCGGGCGGCAACCTCGAGGAGACGGTCACCAGGAACAACCTGGAGGCGGCCGAGGAGATCGTGCGCCAGATGCGGCTGCGCGACATCGGCGGCATGATCGTCGTCGACTTCATCGACATGGTGCTCGAGTCGAACCGGGACCTGGTCCTGCGTCGACTCACCGAGGCGCTCGGCCGCGACCGGACCCGCCATCAGGTCTCCGAGGTGACCTCGCTGGGCCTGGTCCAGATGACCCGCAAGAAGCTGGGCACCGGACTGGTCGAGGCGTTCTCCACCAACTGTGAGCATTGCCACGGCCGCGGCATCATCGTGCACGCCGAGCCGGTCGAGGTGCGGTCCTCCGAGGACGCCGGGCGATCGGGCGCGCCGAAGGGCGAGTCCGGCGGCCGCAAGAAGCGTGGACGCGACAAGTCCGGCGCCGCCGAGACCGCCGCGCCCAAGAACGGGCAGGCGCCCGCGGTCGAGGTCGACGCGACGGTCAAGCGTGCCCACCCGGTGGCGCTCGCGATGGCCGCGCATCACCACGACGATGACGCCGCCGAGCATCAGCCGGAGACCGGCGAGGCCGCGGCCGCCACGCAGGAGCCGACGGTGGCCGAGGTCGCCGCTGAGCCGGTCGTGGAGGTTGCTGTGGAGGTCGTCGCGGAACCGGAGGCCCCGGCCGCGCCGGAGCCCGCAGAGGCCCCCGCGAAGGGCAGGCGTCGTTCCCGACGTGCGTCCCGTGCCACCGCGGCCCCCGCGACCGAGACCCCGGAGGCGGCAGAGGCCGGCGCCGTGGTCGTGATCGAGGCGGCGCCCGAACCGGCCGAGCCGAAGGTCGTCGAGAAGAAGGCCGTTCGGAAAAAGGTCGTCGAGAAGAAGGTCGTCGAACCCAAGGTTGTCGAGCCGGTGAAGGCCGCGGAGACCACCGCGGCGGCTGAACCGGTCGAGGGGGACGGCGCACCCGCGGCACCGGCCCGTCGGCCCCGTCGAAGGGCCGCGGCCAGGCCCGCGGGACCGCCGGCGGACGTCGACGCCTGACCGACGGCCGGTCGAGGGGGAGTCGGAGACTGTCAGTTTGACACCGGCGCGGAGCCTGCGGAGTGCCAGTTTGACCCTGCGGTTCTCCATCCCGTAACCTTGACCGGTCGCTACCCGGCGATATGGCTCAGCTGCGCCCGCGAGGGCGGCGGCGGGCCTGCCCGAGGTAGCAAGCACACCAGACCAGTCGCGCGGCTCAAGCCGTGCGAGCACGTTCGAAGAAGCAAGGGGTAGCCCTCCGATGGCAACGTACGCGATCGTCAAGACCGGCGGAAAGCAGTACAAGGTCGCTGTCGGCGACCTCGTCAAGGTCGAGAAGATCGAGGGTGAGCCCGGCACTGCTGTCTCGCTGGTCCCGGTTCTCGTCGTCGACGGTTCCGAGCTGACCACCGACGCCGCCAAGCTGGCCAAGGTCTCGGTCACCGGTGAGGTCGTCGAGCACACCAAGGGCCCGAAGATCCGCATCCACAAGTTCAAGAACAAGACCGGGTACCACAAGCGCCAGGGCCACCGTCAGAAGCTGACGGTGCTCAAGGTCACCGGCATCAAGTAACCAGCTTTAGTACCCAGGAGGGTTCGACATGGCACATAAGAAGGGTGCATCCAGCTCCCGTAACGGTCGCGATTCGAACGCACAGCGCCTCGGCGTGAAGCGCTTCGGCGGCCAGTCCGTCAGCGCCGGTGAGATCCTGGTGCGTCAGCGCGGAACCCACTTCCACCCCGGCGTGAACGTCGGACGTGGCGGCGACGACACGCTGTTCGCTCTCTCCGCTGGTGCGGTCGAGTTCGGCACCAAGCGTGGACGTAAGACTGTCAACATCGTTCCGGTCGCCGCAGAGGCCTGATTCTGCTGCGTCGCTCGTGTCACCATCACGGTGACTGATGACAGTTCTAAGCTCCCAGTAGGGGCGGGCCAGGGTCTCATACCCTGCTCGCCCCTATTTGCTTTTCACCCTGAGGAAGGGATCCGGCAGTCATGTCCCGATTCATTGACCGCGTGGTGCTGCATGTCAGCGCCGGAAAAGGCGGCAATGGTTGCGCCTCCGTTCACCGCGAGAAGTTCAAGCCGCTCGGCGGTCCCGACGGTGGCAACGGCGGGCGCGGAGGTGACGTGGTGCTCGTCGTCGACGAGAACGTGCACACCCTGCTGGACTTCCACTTCCACCCGAACGCCAAGGCGAGCAACGGCACGCAGGGCGCAGGCAGCAACCGCGAGGGCGCAAACGGCCAGGATCTGATCCTCAAGGTGCCCGACGGCACCGTCGTGCTCGACTCGGACGGCAATGTCCTCGCCGACATGATCGGCACGGGAACCCGATTCGACGCCGCCCCCGGTGGCCGCGGTGGACTGGGTAACGCCGCGCTGGCCTCGAAGGCCCGTAAGGCGCCGGGCTTCGCCCTGCTCGGCGAGGAGGGCGTTCAACGCGACCTCGTCCTCGAGCTCAAGTCGGTGGCCGACGTCGGACTGGTCGGCTTCCCCTCCGCGGGTAAGTCCTCCCTGGTCTCGGTGCTCTCGGCGGCCAAGCCGAAGATCGCCGACTACCCGTTCACCACGCTGGTGCCGAACCTCGGTGTGGTCTCGAGCGGCGACACCACGTTCACCGTCGCCGACGTGCCTGGCCTGATCCCCGGCGCGAGCCAGGGGCGCGGTCTCGGACTGGACTTCCTTCGCCACATCGAACGCACGGCGGTGCTGGCACACGTGGTGGACTGCGCGACCCTGGAGCCGGGCCGTGACCCGGTCTCCGACGTCGACGCGCTCGAGGCCGAGTTGGCCGCCTACAAGCCGGCACTCTCCGGCGACGCGAGCCTCGGTGACCTGGCCGACCGGCCCCGCATCGTGGTTCTCAACAAGGCGGATGTCCCCGACGCGGCCGAGCTCGCCGAGATGGTCACCCCGGAGTTCGAGGCGCGCGGCTGGCCCGTGTTCACCATCTCGGCCGTGAGCCGGGAAGGGCTGCGGCCGTTGACCTTCGCGCTCGCCAAGCTCGTCGAGGAGTACCGCGAGGCACATCCGAAGGCGGAGCCGAAGCGTCAGGTGATCCGTCCCATCGCCTCCAATGCGAGCGACTTCACCGTCGTCGCCGATCCCGAGACCCCCGGCGGCTTCATCGTTCGCGGCGTCCGGCCCGAGCGGTGGATCCGTCAGACGGCCTTCGACAACGACGAGGCCGTCGGCTACCTCGCGGACCGTCTCGCCCGGCTCGGTGTCGAGGACGCGTTGGTCAAGCAGGGCGCCGAGCCCGGCTGCTACGTCACCATCGGCGATGTCAGCTTCGAGTGGGAGCCGCAGACCCCGGCGGGCATCGACATGACCCGCACCGGTCGCGGTACCGACCCGCGACTCGATCAGGTGGACCGCATCGGTGCCTCCGAGCGCAAGCACGCGCACAGGATCCGGCGTGGCCTCGAGGGCCTGGATCCCGAAGAACAGTGATGGACGACGCGGTCCGTTCACTCTCGGAGACCCGCGCCACCATCGCGACCGCACGCAGCGTGGTCGTGAAGATCGGGTCCTCCGCGCTCACCAGCATGGAGTCCGGCATCGACCTGCGGGCGCTGAACGCCCTGGCCGACGCGATCGAGGCAAGGATGCGTGCCGGCTCCGACGTCGTGGTGGTGTCCTCCGGCGCGGTCGGTGCCGGTATCGCACCGCTCGGGCTGACCAAGCGGCCACGGGATCTCGCCACCAAGCAGGCGGCGGCGAGCGTAGGGCAGCTGGCGCTCGCGCATGCCTGGGGCACCTCGTTCGCGCGGTACGGGCGGACCGTCGGCCAGGTGCTGCTCACCGCCGACGACATCGCCCGGCGCACCCAGCACCGCAACGCGCAGAGCACTCTCGACCGGCTCCGTGCGCTCGGTGCCGTCGCGATCGTCAACGAGAACGACACCGTCGCCACCACGGAGCTGCGGTTCGGGGACAACGATCGGCTGGCCGCGATGGTCGCGCACCTCGTCGGGGCGGATGCGCTTGTCCTGCTCTCCGACGTCGACGGACTGTATGACGGCGACCCCCGCAAGGGCGGCGCGACCCTGATCCCGGAGGTGACCAGCCCCGAGGACCTCGATGGCGTGGTTGCCGGGTCCGGGGGAGCGCTCGGCACCGGTGGGATGGCCTCCAAGCTGTCCGCGGCCCGGCTCGCGGCCGACTCCGGCGTGCCGGTGCTGCTCGCCGCGGCCACCGATGCCGCCGCTGCGCTCACGGGCGCGGGCGTCGGCACCGCCTTCGCCGCCCGGCCGACCCGGCTGTCCGCGCGCAAGTTCTGGGTGCGGCATGCCGCCGACACCCGGGGCGGGCTGCATCTCGACGCGGGCGCGGTGCGCGCCGTGGTGGACCGGCGGCGTTCGCTCTTGCCCGCGGGGATCACCGGCGTCGACGGCCGGTTCTACGGCGGGGACGTGGTGTCGCTGTTCGGGCCCGACGGTTCGCCGGTCGCGCGCGGCGTGGTGGCGTACGACTCGACCGAGCTCGGCGAGATGCTGGGCCGGTCCACGGTCGAGCTGCCGTCAGAGCTGCAGCGGCCCGTGGTGCACGCGGACGACCTGGTCCCGCTGTAACGGTCTTCTCCCCGAAACGGACAAACAGACTGTCCGGTACACAAGTGGGGAGGCGAATCGCATGAAGCGTGGGGTATTGGTGGCCGCGGGGGTCGTGGCGATCGGGTTGGGGACCGTGCTCGCACCGACGGCGGCCGCGGAGGGTGGTCCGGGGGAGTACTCGCGGTGCGAGTCGTTCCGGGCCCCGTGGGATCCGCAGGCGTGGATCCGTGACGGTGCCGGCGACAAGATCGTGCTCAGCCCGTACGGTGCAAGCGAGGTGTACTGCACGTCCTGGCACGGGATGACCGGCGGGTACCAGGTCGACCCGAGGGGCAACAAGCATCGGCTGGATACCCCGTGGCTGGGACCGCTGACGAACAAGATCTATGTCTGGAGCCCCGAGACTTTCTGACGGGTCATGGGGCTTTCGGCTTGTCCTGCGGGTCGCCGATGACCTTGGGTGGTCCTTCGGGGTGCAGAGCGCCGCCCTCGTTCACCCAGTCGGAGATGTCGGCGGCATCCTCCGGGGTGACGGGCTTGCGCCTGCTGAAGAGTGATTTCACCTTGTCGCTGAACTTCGACATGCCCGGAGTCTACCGATGTGGCGTCAGGGCGGTCAGGACCTGCGAGCAGCCCGCATCCAGCTTGAGGGTCGCGAACTCGTCGCCCCGGGTCGGGCCGCGGTTGACGATGACGACCGGGATGCCGTCCTTGGCGGCTCGGCGGACGAAGCGCAGGCCGGACATGACGGTGAGTGAGGATCCGAGTACCAGCAGCAGTTCGCACCCGGCAACCATCATGAACGCCGCCTCGACCCGTGGTTTGGGCACGCTCTCGCCGAAATAGACGATGTCCGGCTTGAGGATCCCGCCGCACTGCTCGCAGTCCACCATCACGAAGTGCGCGGTCTCCTCGATCACCGCGTCGGCATCGGGCGCGATCTCGACTCCGGTTGCCGCGGAGACGGATTCGGCGAATCCGGGATTGGCGGCATCGAGCCGCTGCGCGAGGGTGAACCGAGAGATCAGGGCCTCGCACCCCATGCACCGCACCTGCGCGTAACTGCCGTGCAGGTCGATGACGTTCCTGCTGCCCGCCTTGGTGTGCAGCAGGTCCACGTTCTGGGTGAGCACGCCGTCGACCATGCCCGCCCGTTCCAGCCCTGCGAGCGCGCGGTGTCCGGCATTGGGCCGGGACGCGTCCATGTGTCGCCAGCCGAGGTGGTTGCGGGCCCAGTAGTGCCTGCGGAACGCGGCGTCGCCCATGAACTGCTGGAACGTCATCGGGGTGCGGGGCGGGGAATCGGGGCCCCGGTAGTCCGGGATGCCCGAGTCGGTGGACATCCCCGCACCGGTCAGCGCGACGATGCGGCGGCCGCTCACCAAGCCGGCCAGGCGCTCGTGGTCCTCGTCGGCCGCCGCGGTCTCGAGTGGGGGAGCGGACATGGTTTCCAGGCTAGACGTTCTGGTTCATGATGTCGGTGACTCCACAGGACTCCTGACCGCGGCTCCGGTTGCGGGTCCGGGGTGTCGGTGAAATCATCCCCGCATGGTGCATGGAAACCCGTTCGCTGGTCTGTCCCGCCGAGAGTTTCTCGCCAAGGCGACCGCTGTGGGTTCGGTGGCGATGCTCAATTCGTGGGCGAGTCCCATCATCGCCAGAGCGCACACCATGTCCGACGGGGGCCGAGGATCACTGAACGACATCGAGCACTTCGTGCTGTTGATGCAGGAGAACCGCTCGTACGATCACTACTTCGGAACACTGTCGGGCGGGCGCGGATTCGACGATCCGTCCGCGGCGTGGAAGCAGTTCGGCTACTCGCCCGAGCGTGGTGAGGACCCGACGGGATTCATCAATCCGTTCCGGTTGGATACGACCCTGGGCGCGTCGTTGGACGGTGAGTGCATCAACGATCCGGACCACTCGTGGGCTGGCACGCACGAGGCGTGGAACAACGGGGCCAACGACAAATGGATGCCGATGTCCATCGCCTCGGTCGGAGTCGGCAACGGACCGGCAGCGATGGGCTACTACACCCGAGATGACATCCCGATCCACTACCAGCTCGCCGATGCCTTCACCCTGTGCGACAACTACCACTGCTCCGTGCTCGGCCCGACCGATCCCAATCGGTTGTACTGGATGAGCGGAACCATCGACCCCGACGGGCTGGACGGTGGGCCGCTGGTGGAGACGCCGACGCTGATCCCGAAGTTCCAGTACTCCTGGAAGACCTACCCGGAGAGCCTCGAAGAGGCAGGCGTGAGCTGGAAGATATACAACAACAAGGACTTCGGCCCCATCTCCTCGGTTGCTCTCGACGGGATGATGGGGTGTTTCAAACAGGCTCAAGACCCCAGTTCGGCGCTGGCCCGCAAGGGCATCGATCCCACCTACCCCAATGACTTCCGCAGCGACGTGGCCAACGGAACGCTGCCAGCCGTGTCCTGGGTCATCCCGTCCCTCATCAACTGCGAGCACCCTGCTCTGCCACCGGCATTCGGTGCCGCGGGCTTCGTCGAACTGCTGGACATCCTCACCTCGAATCCCGAGGTCTGGGCCAAGACCGCGCTGATCATCTCGTACGACGAGCACGGTGGTTTCTTCGATCACGTGGCTCCGCCCACCCCGCCGCCGGGAACGCCCGGCGAGTACCTGACCGTTCCGCTGGATTCCGTGTCCTCCGCGAAGGGCATTGCCGGGCCGATCGGACTCGGGTACCGGGTTCCGGCCCTGGTTGTCTCGCCGTACAGTCGCGGTGGTCTGATCGCCTCGGAGGTCTTCGACCACACGTCCCAACTGCGGTTGCTGGAGAAACGATTCGGTGCACCGGTGCCGAACCTCACGCCGTGGCGCCGCGCCACCGTCGGGGACATGACCTCGGCATTCAACTTCGCCGCGCCACCCGACGCACGCAAACCGGCGCTGTCGGACCCGGCGCCCGGAGTGCAGAACGCGGTTCTGCAGTGTGGACCGAACATCGCGGCCGGAACCCTCGGCCAGGGTGCCCCGTACCCGGTGCCACCGAATCGGATGCCGACCCAGGAACCCGGCACACGGGAGTCTCCTTCCGGAGTGGTCGCGCGGTAACGACGCCGTGTCGCGAATCTTCAATCCCGAATCGGGTGCCTCGCTGGACACTGATGGGCATGAACACAGTGAACCCCGTTCCCGCCGGATACCGGACCCTCACGCCCTACCTCGCCGTCAAGGACGGCCAGGCGGCGCTGGACTTCTATCGCCGCGGCCTCGGTGCCGAGGTCGTGGACGCGATGGACGCGCCCGGCGGCGGCCTGATGCACGCCGAGCTGCGGATCGGCGACTCGATGCTGCAACTGTCCGACGACATGCCCGACTACGGACTCAAGGCGCCCGAGCAGGGCTGGGTGCACAGCTCGGTGGTGGTGTACGTCGAGGACTCCGACGCGTTCGTGGACCGCGCGGTTCGCGAGGGCGCCAACCTCATCAGCGCCGTCGCGGACACGTTCTCCGGCGACCGGCACGGGGTGTTCCTCGATCCGTTCGGGCACCGGTGGGCGGTCTGCACGAAGGTCGAGGACGTGCCTGCCGAGGAGGTGGCCCGGCGCGCCCGCGAGCTGTTCTACCCGGCGGCAGGCGTGGAGCCTGCGGAACGACCCTGAAGATCGAGTGGAGCCTGCGGAACGACCCTGAAGATCGAGTGGAGCCCGCGGAACGACCCTGAGGGGCGGGCGGACTCGTCGCGCCGCGAGTACGGTCGATCGCATGGGAGTTATCGGTGAGTTGTTCCCGGGGAAGAAGCTGGAGAACGACGGCAGCCAGGACAGCGACGGGCAGACGCATCAGCCGCGCCTCGAACTCGACCTCGACGCGGGCGTGATCCGGGTGTCGCCCGCGAAGCCCGCCGCCTCTCCGGACACGGAGTCGGGGGCTCAGTAACCCGCGACCGGGTCGATCCGCGCCAGCAGTTCCTCGCCGGCCACGAAGCGTCGAACGTTCGTCGCGACGTGGTCGGCGAACGCGGGCGGCCGGACGGACGGCGGGTTCGAGCAGTGCGGGGTGATGATCGCGTTCGGCAGTGTCCACAGTGGATGGCCGTCCGGCAGTGGCTCGGGGTCGGTGACGTCGAGCCCGGCGCCGCCGATCGCCCTGTCCCGCAACGCGTTCACCAGGGCGTCGGTGTCGACGAGGGAGCCTCGCGCCACGTTGATCACCCAGGAGTGGGCACCGAGGCGGGCGAGTTGCTCGGCGCCGACCAGGTGTCGAGTCCGGGCCGTCGCGGGCGCCGCGACCACGACGTGATCGGTGCGGTCCCAGACCTCGTCGGTTCGGTCGGCGGGCAGGGTCTCCGCGGCGCCGGGAACCTCCCGGCCCGAGCGGTTGACCGCGATCACCGAAGCGCCGACCGAGGTGAGCATCGGGATCAGAGCGCGCCCGATGCCGCCCGCGCCGAGGACCGCCACCGTGCTCCCGCGCAGCGTCCCGACCTTGCCGAAGAACTCCTGCTGCCGCCAGCTGGTGGCAGCGAGTTGCTCGGGCAGTGCCCGGACCCCGGCCAGCAGCACCGCGAAGGCGTGCTCGGCCACGGTCGCGGAGAACGCGCCAGCGGCCGAGGTGAACACGATCCCTGGGTGGCGAGCGATGATCCCGGCGGTGAACCAGTCCTCGACCCCGGCGGAGTACAGCTGCACCCATCGGATCGACTTCGGCAGCTCGTCGGGAAATCGGTCGGGCTCGGCCGCCCAGACCAGCGCCTGTGCGTCGGCCATCGGTGCCCACTCGCCCCCGCCCGTGGCGATGGCCTCCATCAACTGGGGGTCGGCGTGCGGGCCGAGGGCGATGGGCACGGGCGTCATGTCGGTCTCCTCGGGCGCCGTTCGGGCCGGGACCAGATACGAGGAACCGGGCACCTGTACTTCCTAAATCGTGCATTGCCTGGGCTTGGCAGGACGTCAAGCATGGAACTGACATAGTAGGAGAACCTGCACTGGACTCGGCAGCCGAAGGGCCAAATGATGACGTTCCGGTTCGTCCCCACACTTACCGCAGCAGCCATCGTCACCTCGGCGATACTGATGAGTGCGTGCAGTCCTGAGGCCAATCCGCGGAATGTGATCGCGACCGACGAGGTCCCGCACCAGGGGTACTTCGCTGAGCCACCGGTCGATGTACCAAGGGATCCGTCCGCAACCTGCCTCGACGCAGATCTGGCGAACATGACTGTCGACGACTCTGTTGCATACTGGCAGAACATCTTTGACGACCAACGCAGCCACTACCCTGAGCAGTCCTTTCCCTCGAATCAGGACTTGGAGAGCCAAAAACGGGCCGAGTGGTCGAAGGTCGTGGACGACGCGGTGCCCTCTGGGGGCGACGCCAGATTCGCCCGGGACGTATGCGGCCTGATTCAGCTGGACGGCTCTTTGTACTCAGGGCTTCCCCTGCGTCAGGTTCGTGGTCACGCTGCTGAATTTGGCCGCGGGGCATGCACTGCGATCACGGAGCAGGGAACCCTCGGCCTCTGGCAGTCACTGCAGTCCCAGGAACCCGATCGCGCGAAGGTCGCTTCCTACGAGTACCTAGTCCACTCTGCGATCACCAACGTATGTCCCCAACTCGCCGAACTCATAGAGCCTCGGCGCAGATAGAAATCTGTGCCGATCTGACTCCCGATTCGTCAGCACGGCCTGAAGACGGCGTTTTGTGCCTCAACTAACGGGGTCGACTCGTCTCAATACATTTCAACGAGACAGTTTCTTCGAGCGAGGAGTTATCGATGGCAACCGAGTGCCCGTCCGAGGTGATCCGATCGCTCGTTGCGCGGGTCGCTCATCTGGCCGACGAGGGATCGATCGACGACTACGTCCAGCTCTACACAGAGGACGCGGTCTGGGAGATGGCGAGCGCAGGACCGAGCGTCGCGATCGGACCCCAGATCGTCGAGGGCCGGAAGGCGATCGCTGAGGGTGTCCGCCGTCGACGGGCCGACGGGATCGCCGGTCCGGGCACGGCGACCCGGCATGTGAGCTCCTGCGTGTCCATCGCCTTCGATTCCGAGGATTCCGCCAGCGTGCAGTCGGTCTGGCAGTTCTTCGTCGACACCACCACCGCGCCGAAACTCGCCAGCATGGGGACCTACCGCGATGTTTTCCAGAGGGTCGACGAATGCTGGCTCCTGGCCAAGCGCTCGATCACGACCGGATAGGCGGCGCAGCGCCTAACTAGCCGGGGATCTCGACCAACGGATAGACGCCGTTCTCGTCGTGGACTTCGCGACCGGTGACCGGGGGGTTGAACACGCACAGCATGCGCATCTCGGTGACCGGCTCCACGCGGTGCCGCTCGTGGCCGTCCAGCAGGTACATCGAGCCGGGGCCGAGCTGATGGACGACGCCGTTGTCCAGGTCGGTGAGAATGCCCTCGCCCTCGATCAGCCAGACCGCCTCGACGTGATGGGCGTAGTGGAACTCGTTGACGGATCCGGCCCGAATCGTGGTCTCGTGGAACGAGAATCCGACCCGGTCCGCGCCGAGCACGATGCGCTTGCTGCGCCAGTTCCCATCGGCGCTGGTGATGTCGCGCTCGGTGCCGGTGATCTCTTCGGTGGTACGGACGATCATCTTCGGTCCCTCCTCAGGCACAGACCTTGGCGGTGGCCTCGGCGAGAATGCTCAGGCCGTGGTCGAGTTCGGCGTCGGTGATCGTGAGCGGCGGCAGGAGCTTGACCACCTCGTCGGAGGGGCCGGACGTCTCGGCCAGCAGGCCCTCGTCGAACGCGAGCCCGCACACCTTGACCGCCTTGCCCGGATCGTCGAACACCAGGCCCTGGACCATGCCGCGGCCGCGGGTGCTGACCCCGTCGAACTGGTCCGACAGGTTCGCGAAGATCTGCGCGATCCGCTTGCCCTTCGCGGCGGTGGAACGCTCCAGGGTGTCGTCGGTCCAGTACTGCTCGATGGCGGCCGTCGCCGTCACGAAGGCGGGGTTGTTACCGCGGAAGGTGCCGTTGTGTTCGCCGGGCGCCCACACGTCGAGGTCGGGCCGCAGCAGCGTCAGTGCCATCGGCAGGCCGTAGCCGCTGATCGACTTGGACAGCGTGACGATGTCCGGCGTGATCCCCGCGATCTCGAAGGAGAAGAACGGACCGGTTCGCCCGCAGCCCATCTGGACGTCGTCGACGATGAGCAGGATGCCCCGGCTCCGGCAGAGTTCGGCGAGCGCACGCAGCCACTCGGGCCGCGCGACGTTCACCCCGCCCTCGCCCTGCACGGTCTCCACGATGACCGCGGCGGGACGGTTCAGCCCGCTGCCGGAATCGTCCAGCACCCGCTCGAACCAGTGGAAATCCTCGGTGGCACCGTCGAAATAGTTGTCGAAGGGCATCGGGGTGGCGTGTACCAGCGGAATCCCCGCACCCGCACGCTTCATCGAGTTGCCGGTGACCGACAGTGCGCCAAGGGTCATGCCGTGGAAGGCGTTGGTGAAGTTGATGATCGACTCTCGGCCGGTGACCTTCCTGGCCAGCTTGAGTGCCGCCTCGACGGTGTTTGCGCCGGTCGGGCCGGGGAACTGGACCTTGTAGTCGAGTCCGCGCGGTTCGAGGATGTACCGCTGGAAGGTCTCGAGGAACCGCCGCTTCGCGACGGTGGACATGTCGAGGCTGTGCGTGATGCCGTCGCCGAGGATGTAGTCGACGAGGGCCTGCTTGAGCTCGGGGTTGTTGTGGCCGTAGTTCAGCGCGCCTGCGCCCGCGAAGAAGTCCAGGTAGTCGCGGCCGTCCTCGGCGCGAATCCAGGAGCCGGAGGCGGAGCTGAACACGGTCGGCCAGCTGCGGCTGTAGCTGCGGACCTCGGACTCGAGGGTTTCGAAGATGCTGATGTCTTCCAGGGTGGTCATTGCTCTCCTCCTGTGGTGTCATCGCCGATGATGTAGAGCTCTTCGGATTCGTGCTGATCGGGGAAATGACTGTTGGTGAACAGTTCTCGATTGGTGATGTCGACGTACCGCATCCGTGCCACGGACGTGAACAGGGCTCGGGACGCGTCGTTGCCCGGACTGATCGTGGTCTCGAGCCTGGTGACGCCCTGGAGGGCGAGGTGATCGAGCAGGTCGTTCAGCATCGCCGCGGCGACTCCGCGGCCGCGCAGCGATTCGTCGACCGCCACCTGCCAGACGAAGACCGTCCGCGGGTCTTCCGGACGGACGAAACCGGTGACGAAACCGCCCACGCGGCCGTCCTGTTCCGCGACCACGGATGTGTCACGGAAGTCCCTGCACCACAACAGGTATGCATAGCTTGAGTTCAGATCGAGCACCTGCGAATCGCGGGCAATCTCCCACATGCGCACGGCGTCATCGATTTCGGGCTGCCTTGTCGTCACCGCTCCGGGAGCGGTGGTCGGGGTCGCACTCTTTGTAACGGGGCTCATCTGTCGAACGAACGTAACAATGGGGGCAACGGATTTCAGCTACCCCCGGCGATTCCGCATGCCCTGACCCGGCTCCCGCACTGGTGAGCCCGACTGTGTGAGCCTGGTCACACCAGGGGGTCAGCTGACGCTCGCCAGGGCAAACGGCAGGACGGCAGGGGCGCCCGCAGCGCGGAGTTCGCGGGCCGCCATCGTGAGCGTCCAGCCGGTGTCGGCGAGGTCGTCGAGCAGCAGGATCGGGCCGTCGGCGTCGCGGAGATCCGGGGCCAGCCAGGCCCCCGTCAGCCCGGCCACGCGGTAGGCGGAATTGGCAGCGGAGACCGGCGGACGCTCGGGGTTCCTGGTGAGAATGCCCAGGTTGCGGAGCCGCCCGACGGTTGCGAGCCGGTCGGCGAGCGAGGAGATCAACTGCGGGCGGGTCGCCGACTCGAGGGCCACCACCGCCGTCGGTCGCTGCTGCCAGTCCCATGCGGCGAGCACCTTGACGCAGGCGTCGACGATCGCGTCCGGCACCGGGCCGTCGGGCTCGTCGAACAGCGCGCGCAGGCGCTGGCCCCAGCCGAGGTCGGACAGGCGGCCGAGCACCCGGCCCGTCTCGGGTCCGTCGGTGATCTTTCCGGACAGCGGCACGCCCAGCTTGGCGAGGCCGGTCGGCCACTGCTTGCGCGGGGCCAGGTCGACGCCGGGCCGGTCCAGGCGTGCCCGCGCCCGCGCGATGGCCTCGTCGTCCACCTCGGCGGAGTGGGCGGGGCCGGCGCAGTTGTCGCAGCGCCCGCACGGCTGTGGGTCGGCGGACAGGCCGGGGTCGTCGAGTTGGCGGCGCAGGAACTCCATGCGGCACATGGGTGTTCGCTGGTACTCGACCATCGCCTGCTGCTCGGACTCGCGGGCCTGCTCGAGCCTGCCGTATCGCTCCGCGTCGTACTCCCACGGCTGTCCGGTGCTGATCCAACCGCCGCGGACCCGCTTGACGGCGCCGTCCACGTCCAGGACCTTGAGCACCATCTCCAGGCGGTTCCGGCTGAGTTCGACCAGCGGTTCGAGCGCCTGCGTGGACTGCGGGCGTTCGGGGTCGAGCACCTCGATCACCCTGCGCACCAGGTGCTCGCGTGGGAACGCGATGCTGGCGAAATAGCTCCAGATCTGCCGGTCCTCGAATCCGGGCAGCAGGACCACCTCGGCCCGATCCGTGGAGCGGCCGGCGCGGCCGACCTGCTGGTAGTAGGAGATGGGGGAGGAGGGTGCGCCGAGGTGAACGACGAACCCGAGGTCGGGCTTGTCGAATCCCATGCCCAGCGCCGACGTCGCGACCAGGGCCTTGACCCGGTTCTCGAGCAGGTCCGCCTCGAGGCTCTCGCGTTCGGCCGGGTCGGTCTGGCCGGTGTAGGCGGCCACCTCGTGACCCTGCTCGGAGAGCAGCCCGGCCAGGTCGCGGGCGGCCGACACCGTGAGGGTGTAGATGATGCCGGACCCGGGCAGCCGGTTCAGCTGCTGGCCGAGCCAGGCGGCGCGCTTGCTCGCCTCGTCGATGTGCACCACCGACAGCCGCAGCGACTCCCGCTCGAGGCCGCCGCGCAGCACCAGGGTCTCGGAGCCGCCGACGCCGAGCTGTGCGGACACGTCGGCAACCACCCGGTCGTTCGCGGTCGCGGTGGTGGCCAGCACCGGGATGCCCTCGCCCAGCTCACCGATCAGGGTGCGGATCCGTCGGTAGTCGGGACGGAAGTCGTGGCCCCAGTCGGAGACGCAGTGCGCCTCGTCGACCACGACAAGGCCGGCGTCCGCGGCCAGCGAGGGCAGCACCTGGTCGCGGAAGTCGGGATTGTTCAGCCGCTCCGGGCTGACCAGCAGCACGTCGACGGTCCCGTCGGCGATGGCGGCGTGGATCTCGTCCCATTCGGTGACGTTGCCGGAGTTGATCGTCGCGGCACGGACCCCGGCACGCTCGGCGGAGGCCACCTGGTTTCGCATCAGGGCCAGCAGCGGGGAGACGATCACGGTCGGCCCATGGCCCCGCGCCCGCAGCAGCTTGGCGGAGATGAAGTAGACGGCGGACTTGCCCCAGCCGGTCCGCTGCACCACCAGCGCACGCTTGCGCTGCACCACCAGCGCCTCGATCGCCGTCCACTGATCCTCGCGCAGCGTGGCGTCGGGACCGGCGAGTTCGCGCAGCAACCGTTCCGCGTCGGCGCGGAGATCGAGGGTGGCGGGCTCGGTGGCTGTCGTCATGGCTCCCATGGTGCCCGACGACCACGACATCAGGTCATTGCCGCCCGAGCGCGGCGTCGACCTCGGCGCGGGTCGGCGCCGAACCGGCCCCCGCCCTGGTGGTGGCGAGGGCTCCGGCGGCGCAGGCCCGAGCGAGCGCGACCTCCCGCCCGAGGTGCCAGGACGCGGCGAGGGTCCCGGCGAAGGCATCGCCCGCGCCGGTGGTGTCCACCACCTCGACGGCGGGCGGCTCGCTGCGCAGTCGCAGGCCGCCTGCACCGCGCAGGGTGGCGCCCCGTGCGCCGAGAGTCGTGACCACATCGGGCACCCGCGCCAGGGTCGCGGCGCCGAGTTGCGCGGCCTCGGTCTCGTTGACGACGAGCACGTCCACGCACGCCATCAGCTCGTCGGGGAGCTGCGCCGCAGGCGACGGGTTGAGGATCACGGTGGTCCCGTTCGCCCGGGCGTGCCGAGCGCCTGCGGTCACCGCGGCCAGCGGCAGCTCCAGCTGGGACAGCAGGAGGTCGGCGTCGGCGATCGCGCCGAGTTCGGCGTCCGTCGGTTCGCGCAGCGCGGCGTTGGCGCCGCTCACCACGACGATGGAGTTCTCGCCGGAGTCGTCGACCGAGATGACCGCGACCCCGCTCGGGCCCTCGGCCTCGCGCAGCAGGCTGGTGTCCACTCCCGCACCGACCAGCGCGGCCCTCAGCTCCGGCGCGAAGGCGTCGTCGCCGACGGCACCGAGGAAGCGCACCTCGGCACCCGCGCGGGCCGCGGCGATGGCCTGATTGGAGCCCTTGCCGCCCGGTCCGGTCGAGAAGCCGTGGCCGAGGACGGTCTCACCGGGCGCGGGCAGCCGCGGGGCGGTGGTGACCAGGTCCATGTTGATGCTGCCGAGGACGGTGATCCGGGGAGCGGACATGGGCCGAGGCTAGCCGGATTCCGCGGGGTCTCAGTTCGTGTCGGCGGGGACACGCGCGCGCAGCAGGGCGTATCCGCCGCACACGGCGGCCCCGAACACGACGCCGACGACCAGCGCGGTACGTCCCGCGGAGCTGAAGAAGAGCAGCACCACGACCATCGCCAGGAAGGCGAGGGCCAGCCAGTTGGTCACCGGCGCCCCCGGCAGGCGGTACTCCGCGGCAGGCAGCAGGCCCGCCCGGACCGCCGCCCGGAACTTGAGGTGGCAGACCAGGATGGTGCCCCACACGAAAATGATGCCGACCGTGGACACCGAGGTGATGTAGAGGAACGCGCGGTCGGGGGAGACGATGTTGACGATCACGCCGATCACCATCGCGCCCGCGGACAGCGTGATGCCCGCGAACGGGACCGAGCGCTTGCTGAGCGCGCCGAGCGCGGCAGGGGCCTCGTTGCGCTGCGACAGGCTGCGCAGCATCCGGCCGGTGGAATAGATGCCCGAGTTACACGAGGACAGCGCCGCCGTCAGCAGCACGAAGTTCATGATGCCCGCCGCGGCCGGAATGCCGATCTGCTGCAGGACCTCCACGAACGGGCTCACGCCCGCGTGGAAATCGCGCCAGCTCGCCACCGACATGATGACCACCAGCGAGCCGATGTAGAACAGGCCGATCCGGAATGGCAGGGTGTTGATGGCCTTGCGCAGGGTCGGCTTCGGGTCCTTCGCCTCGCCCGCGGTCACGCCGACGAGTTCGACGCCCACGTACGCGAACATCACGATCTGCAGGCTCATCAGCGCCGCGCCGAACCCGTTGGGGAACACCCCGCCGTCCGCCCACAGGTTGGTCACCGTCGGATTGGTGGCGTGCCCGAAGCCAAGGGTGAGCACGCCGATGCCGATCAGGATCATGCCCAGGATCGCGGTGATCTTGATGGCGGAGAACCAGAACTCGGCCTCGCCGAACAGCTTGACCGAGATCAGGTTGGCGCCGAACAGCACGACCAGCACCACCAGCGCCGTCAGCCAGGTCGGCACTGACGGCCACCAGAACTCGACGTACTTGCCTGCCACCGTGATCTCGGCCATGCAGGTGGCCACCCACACCGCCCAGTACGTCCAGCCGGTGACGAACCCGAAGAATCGGCCGAGGAACTCCTCCGCGTACTCGCCGAAGCTCCCCGAGACGGGGCGGTAGCTGAGCAGCTCACCGAGCGCCCGCATGATCACGAAGATCACCAGCCCCGCCGCGAGGTAGGCCAGGATCAGCGACGGTCCGGCTTCCTCGATCGCGCCGCCCGCGCCGTAGAACAGGCCGGTTCCGATGGCGCCGCCGAGGGCGATCATCTGGATGGTCCGGGAACTGAGCCCGCGGCTGTAGCCCTCGGACGGTTCCTCGGTGAGCACCTCGGTGTGGGTCTGGGTCATGAGAGCTCTATTTCCTCTGTTGACGACTTGGGCTGAACGATTATGCGCCGGGCCGGTCGTTACCCTGTACTCATGACCGCGGTGAGCAAGACGGTGGAGACGAACGGTGCTGCCAAGGGCGACGACGACGGGCGCGGGGACGCGGCCCGTGCGGCCGTCCACGAGGCGGCGCGCAACGCCCGTGTGGCGTCGCGGGTGCTGGCCCAGCTGACGACCGCGCAGAAGAACGCGGCCCTGAACGCGGCAGCCGATGCCGTGCTCGCCGCCACCGACGCGGTGCTCGCCGCCAACGCCCTCGACATCGAGGCCGCCAAGGCGACCGGCACCGAGGAGAGCCTGCTCGACCGGCTGCGCCTGACCGCCGACCGCGTCGGCGGAATCGCGGCCGGCCTGCGGCAGGTCGCCGGGCTCGCGGATCCGGTCGGTGAGGTTGTGCTCGGCGCGACCCTGCCCAACGGCCTGGAGATCCGTCAGGTGCGGGTGCCGCTCGGCGTGATCGGCATGGTGTACGAGGCCCGCCCCAACGTCACCGTCGACGCGTTCGGTCTCGCGCTCAAGTCCGGGAACGCGGCGCTGCTGCGCGGCTCCTCCTCCGCCGTGCACTCCAACGCCGCGCTCGTCGAGGTGCTGCGCGCCTCGCTCGCCGCGCAGGACTTGCCCGCCGACGCCGTGCAGTTGCTCTCCAGCGAGGACCGCTCCAGCGTGACCCACCTGATCCAGGCCCGCGGCCTGGTCGACGTCGTGATCCCGCGCGGCGGCGCGGGGCTGATCAACGCTGTCGTCCGTGACGCCACCGTGCCGACGATCGAGACGGGCGTCGGCAACTGCCACGTGTACGTGCACGCCGCGGCCGACCTCCCGATGGCCGTCAAGATCGTGCTGAACTCCAAGACCCGCCGCCCGAGCGTGTGCAACACCGCCGAGACCGTCCTCATCGACAAGGCCATCGCGGAGACCGCGCTGCCCGCGGTGACCCAGGCGCTGCAGTCGCAGGGCGTGATCATCCACGGGGACCTGCCCGGACAGGTGCCCGCCACCGAGGCCGACTGGGCCGAGGAGTACCTCTCGCTCGACGTGGCGCTCAAGGTGGTCGACGGGATCGACGACGCGATCGACCACATCAACCGCTACGGCACCGGTCACACCGAGGCCATCGTGACCGCGGATCTGGCCGCGGCCCGCGAGTTCACCGCCCGGGTCGACGCCGCCGCCGTGATGGTCAACGCCTCCACCGCGTTCACCGACGGCGAGCAGTTCGGGTTCGGCGCGGAGATCGGCATCTCCACACAGAAGCTGCACGCTCGCGGTCCGATGGGCCTGCCCGAGCTGACCTCCACCAAGTGGACCGTCTGGGGCGACGGGCACACCCGACCGGTGTAGTCGCAGGCTCCGCAGGACTGACAGACCCCGACAAGCACAAGGAGCGAGTGTGGACCGCGCACTTCCGACGACGCCGCCGATCTTCGCGAGCGTCGATGAGGTGATCACCCGGCTCGCCGAGACCGGGTACCTCTCCGACAAGGCCACCGCCACGGCGGTGTTCCTCGCCGACCGGCTCGGCAAGCCGCTGCTCATCGAGGGGCCCGCAGGCGTCGGCAAGACCGAGCTGGCCCGGGCCGTCGCGCAGGTCTCGGACGCGGAACTGGTGCGCCTGCAGTGCTACGAGGGGGTCGACGAGTCCCGCGCGCTGTACGAGTGGAACCACGCCAAGCAGATCCTGCGCATCCAGGCGGGCAGCGACAACTGGGACTCGACCAAGCAGGACGTGTTCTCCGAGGAGTTCCTGCTGCCGCGTCCGCTGCTCACCGCGATCCGCCGCGAGGACCCGACGGTGCTGCTCATCGACGAGGTCGACAAGGCGGACGTCGAGATCGAGGGCCTGCTGCTCGAGGTGCTCAGCGACTTCGCGGTCACCGTCCCCGAGCTGGGCACCATCGTCGCCACCCGCAAGCCGTTCGCGGTGCTGACCTCGAACGCGACCCGCGAGCTGTCGGAGGCGCTCAAGCGCCGCTGCCTGTTCCTGCACCTCGACTTCCCGGACGCGGACCTCGAGCGGCGCATCCTCGCCAGCCGCGTTCCCGAGTTGCCCGAGGCGATGGCCGAGCAGCTCGTGCGGACCATCAGGGTGTTGCGCGGCATGCAGCTCAAGAAGCTGCCCTCGGTCGCCGAGACCATCGACTGGGGCCGCACGCTGCTGGCGCTGGGCATGGACACGCTCGACGACGATGCGGTCCGCGCCACGATGGGCGTCATCCTCAAGCACCAGTCCGATCAGCAGCGGGCGGCGTCCGAGCTCCGGCTGAACTAGCTCGCCGCAACCGAGAGGACGGAACCGATATGGCCGCAACGCCCCACACGCCCGGTGCCCTCGCGTCGCCGCACGGGCTGCCCGGCCACCTCGTGGACTTCGTCGAGGCGCTGCGTAAGCGGGGGATCGCGGTCGGGCCCTCGGAAACCGTCGACGCCGGTCGGGTGATGGCCGTGCTCGACCTGCTGGACCGGGAGTCACTGCGCGAGGGCCTGGCCTGTTCGCTGCTGCGCAGGCCCACCCACCGCGCGACCTTCGACGCGCTGTTCGACCTCTGGTTCCCCGCAGGGGTGGGACTGCGCGCGGACGGCGGCGCCGAGGTGTCGATCCCGCGCACCCCCGAGGGCCTGGTGGACTTCGACGCCCTGCGGGAGCTGATCGCCGGACTGCTCGCCGACGGATCGCCCGAGTCGCTTGCGCTCACCGAGCTGCTCACCGGGCAACTCGTCGAGGAGCTCGGCAAGTACGAGTCCTCCAAGGGACCGTCCTTCTCCGCCTACCAGGCGCTGCGCGATGTGGCACCGGAGACGCTGCTCGCCCGGATCCTCGACGGACTGATCGGCAACAGCGTGGACGGCGAGCACCCGGACGGCGACTACGCCACCGAGGTCGCACGCCGGACCGCCGCGCAGCGGATCGCGGACTTCCGCAAGATGGTCGAGGTGGAGACGCGGCGCCGGTCCGCCGAACAACTCGGCAAGGACCGGGTGGCGACCTACGGTGTGCCCCGGCTCGCCGAGGAGGTCGACTTCCTGCGGGCCTCGGACACCGAGCTCGTGGCGCTGCGACGCAGCGTGAGCCCCCTGGCGCGCAAGCTCGCGAGCCGGCTCGCGGCCAGGCGCAAGCGCAGCAGGGCTGGCGCCATCGACCTGCGCAAGACGCTGCGCAAGTCGATGTCGACCGGCGGGGTGCCGATCGACCTCGTGCAGCGCAAGCCGCGGCCTGCCCGACCGGAGCTGGTGGTGCTGTGCGACGTCTCCGGCTCGGTGGCGGGCTTCAGCAACTTCACCCTGCTGCTCGTGCACGCCCTGCGGGAGCAGTTCTCCCGGGTGCGGGTCTTCGCGTTCATCGACACCACCGACGAGGTGACCCGGTTCTTCGACGCGGGCGCCGACCTCGGCGCGGCGATGTCGCGGATGATCCGCGAGGCGGACCTGATCACCTACGACGGCCACTCCGACTACGGCAATGCGCTCGGTGTCTTCGCCGAACGCTTCGCGCACAGTCTGACCAGTAAGAGCTCGCTGCTGATCCTCGGCGACGCGCGCAACAACTACCGCGACCCGAACATCGCCGCGCTCACCCACCTCGCCGCGGTCGCCAAGCACACACACTGGCTCAACCCGGAGCCGCGCGGGCAGTGGGGTAGTGGCGACTCCGCGGCCTTCGTCTACGCGGACACGGTGACCATGCACGAGTGCCGGTCGGCGCAGCAGCTCGCCGCGGTGGTCGAGGGTCTGCTCCCGGTGTGACGGCGCACGGTCGGGCCGCGCCACGGCAGCCAGTAAGCTCGACAACCGTGCAGCAGGAACCAGGAGCAACCCCCAGGCGGCGACCGCGTCGCCTCGGGGTGATGGGCGGCACCTTCGACCCGATCCACCACGGCCACCTGGTCGCGGCCAGCGAGGTCGCGGACCGGTTCGCGCTCGACGAGGTGATCTTCGTGCCGACCGGGCAGCCGTGGCAGAAGGCCGCGCGCACCGTCAGCCCGGCCGAGGACCGCTACCTGATGACCGTGATCGCGACGGCCTCGAACCCGAGCTTCTCGGTCAGCCGGGTGGACGTGGACCGCGAGAAGGCCACCTACACCGTGGACACCCTCCGCGATCTGCACCGCCAGCATCCCGATGCCGAACTGTTCTTCATCACCGGCGCGGACGCGCTGGAGAGCATCCTGTCCTGGCAGGACTGGGAGGAACTGTTCGAACTCGCGAAGTTCGTCGGCGTGAGCCGCCCGGGCTTCGAGCTCGGCGTCGGGCACCTGGCCGAACACCTCGAGGGCCTGCCGGAGGACGCGGTCACACTGATCGAGGTCCCCGCCCTGGCGATCTCCTCGACCGAGTGCCGGCTCCGGGCCGCCGAAAACCGTCCCGTCTGGTACCTCGTGCCGGACGGCGTCGTGCAGTACATCTCGAAACGCAATCTGTACCGACCGCACGATTCCGAGCGCCTCGACGGCGCCGTCACCGTGTCGCAACCGGCACCGCACAAGATCAGTACCCATCCGCAGAACCGGGAGAACACGTAGTGAGCGCATCCGCCGAAGCCCTTGAAATGTCGCGAATCGCGGCGCTGGCAGCAGACGAGAAACTGGCGAGCGATGTGGTGGTGCTCGACGTCTCCGAGCAGCTCGTCATCACCGACTGCTTCGTCATCGCGTCAGCGGCGAACGAGCGTCAGGTCAACGCCATCGTCGACAACGTCGAGGAGAAGCTGCGCGAGGCCGGTCACAAGCCGGTCCGTAAGGAGGGCACCCGCGAGGGTCGCTGGGCGCTGCTCGACTATGTCGACATGGTCGTCCATGTCCAGCACGACGAGGAGCGGAACTTCTACGCGCTCGAGCGGCTGTGGAAGGACTGCCCGGTCGTCCCGGTCGACGGCATCGAGCCGCGGTCGAAGATCGCAGGCACACCCGCGGACGAGGCCGTGGAGTCCCCCGACTACCCGGAGTCCGCTCAGTGACCGAAAGCCCCACCACCGGCCCGACCGTCCGGCGCTTGATCCTGCTCCGGCACGGCCAGACCGAGTACAACGCGGGCGACCGGATGCAGGGTCAGCTCGACACCGATCTCTCGGAACTCGGCCGGGTCCAGGCGAAGTCGGCGGCCAGGGTGCTGGCCGAGCGGCGTCCGATCGCGATCGTCTCCTCTGACCTGCGGCGGGCCCGCGACACGGCCACCGCGTTGGGCGAGCACGCCGGCCTCGAGATCGGACTCGACGAGCGGCTGCGCGAGACCCATCTCGGCCAGTGGCAGGGGCTGACCCACACCCAGGTCGACGAGCGTGACCCGGGTGCCCGGCTGGCCTGGCGCGCCGACGCCCGGTGGGCCCCGCCCGGCGGCGAGAGCCGGATCGACGTGGCCAGGCGCGCGACACCGGTCGTGACCGAACTGGTTGCCCGGCAGGAGAGCTGGGGCGACGAACCGATCGTGCTGGTGGCGCACGGCGGGCTGATCGCCGCTCTCACGGCCGCGCTGCTGGATCTGCCCGTCGACCGGTGGGCGGTGTTCGGAGGCCTGGGCAACACCAGCTGGGTGCAGCTGAGTGGCCACGGGGACCCGGACGCGCCGAGCTGGCGCCTGGACGTGTGGAACGCCTCGGCGACGGTGGCCAGCGATGTCCTCTGAGCTCGCGGTCGAACCGCCCGTCGAACCCGGCCGCCCCGTCCTGTTGGTGCTGGCCGATTCGCTGTCCTACTTCGGGCCGAAGGGCGGGCTGCCCGCCGACCATCCGCGGATCTGGCCGAACATCGTTGCCGCCGAGCTCGGTTGGGACGTCGAACTGGTCGCCCGAATCGGCTGGACCAGCCGCGATGCCTACTGGGCGCTGATCCAGGACCCGCGGGTGTGGGCCACCGTGCCGCGCGCCGGGGCCGTTGTCTTCGCCGTCGGCGGCATGGATTCGCTGCCCTCGCCGCTGCCCACCGCGCTGCGTGAGCAGATCCGCTACGTGCGGCCGCCCGCGCTGCGGCGCGTGGTGCGGTCCGCCTACGGCTGGCTGCAGCCGCGGCTGTCGCCGCTCGGCTGGCCGGTCGCGCTGCCCCCGAAACTGAGCGTCGAGTATCTCGAGAGTGCAAGGAACGCATTGGAATACATGCGACCCGAGCTCCCGGTGATCGGCACCCTGCCGTCCGTCCACGACTGCGAGGCCTACGGCAAGGTGCATTCGGGTCGGCCCGGCGCGGTCCGCGCGCTCGAGCAGTGGGGTGCGGAGAAGAACGTGCCGCTGGTCGACCTCGCCGAGGCGGTCCGCGAGAACGTCTTCTCGGAGCACGGCAATCCCGATGGCATCCACTGGGGCTGGGAGGGGCACGAGCGGGTCGCCGCGGCCATGCTGAGCGCGATCCGCGCGGCGGTTCCCGGCCGGGAACCGCTGGAGGGCATACGGTAACGCTGTGCCCGTCGTCGTCGTCACCGATTCCTCGGCCTGTATCGCTCCCGAAGTGGCGCAGCGGTACGGGATTCGCGTCGTGCCCCTGCATGTCCTCGTCGGCGGCAGCGATGTGCGGGAGGGCGTCGACGAGATGCCTCATCCGCTCCCGCAGGGCGCCACGATCACCACGTCCGGGGCCTCGCCGGGCGAGCTGACCGAGGCGTATTCGCGGGCACTGGACGAGAGCGCGGGCGACGGCGTGCTCGCCGTGCACATCTCGCGCCAGCTCTCCGGCACCTGGGAAGCCGGACGGCAGGCCGCGGAGGGATTCGGCGGCAGCGTGCGCATCGTCGATTCGCAGTCCACGGCAATGGGATTGGGCTACCCGGCGTTGGCTGCAGCCCGGGTGGCGAAGGCGGGGGGCGACCTGCGGGCGGTCTATGAACGCGCCGTGGACGTCGCGAACCGTGGCCGGCTGCTGATCATGGTCGACCGGCTCGATCACCTGCGCAGGGGCGGCCGGATCGGCACCGCCGCGGCGTTGCTCGGCACCGCGCTGGCCATGAAGCCGGTGCTGCACATGGTGGACGGCAAGCTGGTACTCAAGGAGAAGACGCGCACCGCGACCAAGGCGCTCGCCAAGATCATCGAGAGCGCGGCCGACTATGCGGGGCACGGCCCCGCCGCGGTGGCCGTGCACCACCTGCAGGCGCCGGAGCGGGCCGAGGAGGTCGCGGAGGCGCTTCGGGCGCGGATCCCGTCGATCAGCGAGATGGTGGTCTCGGAGATCGGCGCGGTGATCGGCACGCACATCGGCCCCGGTGCCATCGGTGTGCTGGTCTGCCCCGGCGGAGCGGACGCCGAGAACATGACGGCGGAGCCCGCCGGCCAGGGCGAGAGCACTCATCCCCAGCCCGAGAACTGACTCACAGCGTTGCCCCTCATGGTCCCGTTCAGCCGTCACTGGGTCTGACGATGACCGAGTTGATGTCGTAGACGCCGAAGAACTGGACGAAGGCCAGCGCCTGCGGCTTGTCTCCGTTCTGGTCGGTGGTGAACGACATCAGTGGGTTCTGCAGACCTGCATGTGTGGCGTACACGGTGTAGCGGGTGTCGGCGGTCATCCCGCGTCCAGAGAACTGCACCATGTCCACACCGTCGACGGCCCGCACGATGAGAGCGCTCGAGCCCGGACCCACCAGAGCCGAGGTGACGCTCTGGACCGGAAGGTTCAGGCCTTGCCGGGTCAGGTTGGCCGTCCCCGGCCCATCGGGCACCGCGCCGGCGACGTACACCACCGCCTGACCTTCCTGTCCCGTCCGCAGGGTCGTGACGATCGCGCGGGTGGCGGTGTCGATGACGTCGACGCTGTCAGAGCCCTCGTTGACGACGTAGACACGGGTGTTGTCGGGGCTGGGCCAGATGCCGTGCGGTTCGACACCGGAGGACGGAATGGACCCGACCTGGGTGGGTGGCCCATCAGGGTGACGCTGGTAGATCTTGGTTTCGTCGGTACCACCCACGGTGAGGTAGACGAGCTCCGCTTCAGGTGTGGTCACGAATGCCGGGTGGTTGGTGTTCGGCCCGGAATCGAGGACCGCGCTGACAGCGCCGGTGGTCAGGTCGATGACGCTGACCTTGCCGGCCTTCTTGTGCGCGGCCCACAGCTCCTTGCCGTCGGGTGAGAGGGCCATGTCGGAGGAGAAGGGGTCGGTGAGCCCTGCGATTTGCTGCACGACTTCACGCGAGGCGACGTCGATGACGTCGATCGTCGCCGCGCGTGAGTGGTTGACGTAGGCACGACTCCCGTCGGGGCTGAACAACACCTTCGACGGGCCCGACTCCGTGCTGATCTGTCCGATGACCCCGCCCTGTAACGCATCCACGATGTCGAGCTGGGACAGTGCCCGGTCCGCGACCCAGACGGTGTGGCCGTCCGGGCTGAAGAATCCCTCATGGGAGGAACGGCCAACGGTGGTCTGCGACACGATGCTGTTGTCGGCCGTGCGGATCACGGTGACGGTGTTGGACGTGACGCTGACCGCGTCGAGGAATTGGCCGTCCCGGGAGAATCCGAGACCGTGCACGTCGACATTGCGCAGGTATTGCGGACCCAGGATGTCGCCGAGCCGCTGTGCCCCGAGCGCTATCGTCCCCAGGACCTCGTCGGCCGCGGGGTTGATCACCGTCACCGTGTTCGAGGTCTGGTCCCCGGTGTAGACCCGGTCACTCGGCGAGATGGGCTGCGCCCCTGGCAGCGCAGGCGCCTGTTCCAACCGCGCCGTCGGTGTTCCCGGGGTGGGGCTGCTGGACTGAGCGCCCTGCACGCCGCCGTCGCCGTCGCAAGCCGACAACAGCGCCAACGCGGCGCCGGCGACCACCGCGATTCCTGCACGCCAGACGATGCCACGATGCGTGCTCACGTCAGTCCTCCACTCGGTCGGTCGGCCCCCTGGGCTTCGGTACCTCCTGGCACTGTCACGTTGATTGAGAAAGTTTAGCCCTGCGGTTGGTTTCATCCCCAGCCCGAGAACTGATCCACAGCAGGCTCGAACTCGGGGTCTGCTCGCCCGATCCGGGCGGATCGCGGTCCTAGCGTCGCTGTCATGCGCAGCACCGACGAGACCCGGGACCGGATCAGGCAACGACTCGAGGCGATCGCTGCCGGGGGCCGGGTCGACAAGCCCGCCCCGTCGTGGGACCGCGTTGATCAGGCGGAATCCGGGCCGGACCCCGGTGACGGCGATCCGGGTCTGCGCGCTCCCGAGTGGCTGACCGACCAGGCGGCCCCGGCGCGCTCGCGGCTGGCGCCCGGCCGCCGCGGAGTGGTGGCGTTGGCGGCGGTCGCGCTCGTCGCGGCGGTGATCGGGGTGGTGTTCGCCTGGCGGGACCGGCCCGTGGCGCAGGCGGTCCAACCGGTGACCGTCGTGTCCACCGACTCCCCTGGTCAGCCAGGGGACGCACCAACGCCCGCACCGGCGCCCGCGGATCCGGTGGCCGCGTCACCGCCCGCCGAGCTGGTGATCAGCGTCGTCGGACTGGTACGGACCGCGGGCCTGGTGCACCTGCCTGCGGGGGCCCGGATCGCGGACGCGCTGGCGGCGGCGGGCGGGGCCAGGGACGGCGCCGACCTGCTGGGGCTGAACCTGGCACAGCGGCTCAACGACGGGGACCAGATCCTGGTGGGGCTGGCGCCCCGCGACGGGGCGCCCGTCGCGGTGGGCAGCGCCACCATCGGGGCGGGCCCGGCCGCTGCGGGCCCGGCCCGTCCGCCCGATCCGGCGGCGCCAGGCCGGGTGAACCTCAACACGGCGTCCGAGGCGGAGCTGGACGGACTGCCGGGGGTGGGCCCGGTCACGGCGGCGGCCATCGCCGCGTGGCGGCAGGCCAACGGGCGGTTCACCGACATCGAACAGCTCGGCGAGGTGGACGGGATCGGGCCTGCCCGGCTGGAGAAGCTGCGCGCGCTGGTGACCGTGTAGATGACGATGTCAGGTGCCCCGGTCCCCGACGGGCGAGTGCTCGACCTCCGGCTGCTGCCGTCGGCGGGAATGTGCTGGGGCGCAACGCTGGTCGGGATCGAGCTGGGATGGCGGGCCGCGCTGTGGACGGCGGTCGGAGCGCTGGCCGCGGCGGCGACCGCCGTGGTCGTCGCGGTCGCGGGCACCCGCCGAGCCTTGGCGGGCGTGCTGATCGCGGCGCTGCTGATCGGAGCCGGCTTCGCGGTCGCCGTCGCGGCCCGCGAGCGGGCGGTTGCCGAGCACCCGCTGACCGCGGTCGCCTCGCGGGGAGGGCACGTGAGCCTCACCGTCGTGCCGGTGGACGACCCGCGGCGCGTTCGCTCCCCGGCAGGCGACACGGTGATGGTCCGGGCGTCGCTTCGATCGATCGACGCGCGGGGTCCGGGGGCGGGCGGATACGCCGTCGGCGGTTCCGTGGTGATCTTCGCGCCCGCCGACGGCTGGCAGGAGCTGCTGCCGGGGCAGCGGGTGAGCCTGCGGGGCAAGGTGAGCCGCCCGATCCGCCGCGACCTCACGGTGGCGACGATCCGCGTGACGGGGGAGCCGCTTCGGGTCGAACCGGCGCCGCGGACGCAGCGGGTGGCGGGCGCGGTCCGGGCCCACTTCGCCGCGGCCGCGCGATCGGCGTTGCCGCCCGAGGCGGCCGGACTGTTGCCGGGGCTGGTGGTGGGGGACACCTCCGGGCTGCCGGGCACGGTGCGGGACGACTTCACCGCCGCCGGGCTGTCCCACCTGACCGCGGTCTCCGGGGCGAACATCTCGATCCTGATCGGCGCAGTCCTGCTGCTCATGCGGGCGTTGGCTCTGGGGCCGCGCACGTCGGCGGTGCTGGCGGCGGTGGCGTTGGCGGCCTTCGTGATCCTGGCCCGGCCGTCGCCGAGCGTGCTCCGGGCCGCGGTGATGGGCTCGATCGGGCTGCTCGCCCTGATGACCGGCAGGCGTAAGCAGGCGATGCCCGCGCTCGGGGCGGCCGTGATCGTGCTGTTGGCGTTGTTTCCCGCCTTGGCCGTGGATTTCGGGTTCGCCCTGTCCGTCGCGGCGACCGCGGCGCTGGTGCTGCTGGCGCCCGGGTGGACGCGGTGGCTGCGGGCGCGGGGCTGGCCGCGGGCGCTGGCCGAGGCGGTGGCGGTGGCCACCGCCGCGTACGTCGCGACGGTGCCGATCGTCGCGGCGATGTCCGGGACGCTCAGCACGGTGGCGGTCGCCGCCAACGTCGCGGTGGCCCCGGTGATCGCGCCGGTCACCGTGATCGGCGCGATCGGGGCCGCGGGTGCGGCGGTGTGGCTCCCGCTCGGCGGCCTGATCGTGCGGGCGACCGGGCCGCCGCTGTGGTGGTTGCTGCGGGTCGCCGAGTGGGCCGCGGGTGCGCCCGGCGCCACGGTCGAGGTTCCCGCCGGGCTCGCCGGCGCCGCGGTGATGGCGGGGATCGCGGCGGGTCTGCTGCTCGCGATCCGATCTCGGTGGCTGCGGCGGGTGCTCGCGGCCGCGGTGCTGGGGCTGGCGCTGGTGTGGGTGCCGGTCCGCGTCCTGTGGCCGGGCTGGCCGTTGCGGGACTGGGTGTTGGTGGCCTGCGACGTCGGGCAGGGCGACGCGGTGGTGCTGGCCGCGGGGGACGGCGCCGCGGTGGTGATCGATGCCGGTCCGGAACCGCGACTCGTGGACGGCTGCCTCGAAAGGCTGGGCGTGCGGACGGTCGCGGCGGTGGTGCTGACGCATCTGCACGCCGACCACATCGACGGCCTGCCCGGGGTGTTGCGGGGGCGCCGGGTCGGTGCCGTGGTGCTCGGCCCGATGCACCAGCCGGAGAGGGGTTTTCGCCAGGTGAGCACGCAGGCCTCCGCTTCCGGCGTGGCGATCAGGGAGGCGAGGGCGGGGGAGCAGCTGCGGCTGGGGGCACTGACGTTCCGGGTCCTCGGGCCGACGCTGCCGGTGCCCCGCAGCCCGGCCGTGGGAGCGGAGATGGCGAACGAACAATCTCTGGTGCTGTCGGTGGACACCATCGCGGGACGGATCCTGCTCACCGGGGACGTCGAGGCGGAGGGGCAGCGGGACCTGCTGCGGGATCGGGTGCCGGTGGCCGCGGACATTCTCAAGCTGCCGCACCACGGCTCGCGCACCACCACCGAGGAGTTCCTGCGGGCGGTCGGGGCCAGCCTGGTCGTGGTCTCGGTCGGGCAGGGCAACACCTTCGGCCACCCCAACCCCGGCATCCTGCGTGCCCTGCAGGAGATGGGCGCCACGGTCGCCCGGACCGACCGGGGCGGCGACGTCGCGGTGGGCAGATCCGGCGGCGGGGCGATCTCCGTCGGACGACCCTGATGACCCGGCGTGCGTCGGTACGGCTCCCTCCGCGCGGTGTCGGCGCATCGTGGGACGATCTTCGGGTGAGTCCCGCATCCCCAGCCCCCGCGCCGCTCCACCTGGTCCTCGGCGACGAGGAACTCCTGATCGATCGCGCGGTCGCCGGCATCGTCGCCGAGGTCAGGGCCAGCTCGGCGAACGCCGAGGAGCTGCCCGTGACCAGGCTCCGGGCGGGTGACGTGAGCGTCGCCGAATTCGCCGAGCTGCTCAGCCCCTCGTTGTTCGCCGAGGATCGGGTGATCGTGCTCGAGGCCGCCGCCGAGGCGGGAAAGGATGCGGTCGCGCTGGTCCTCGACGCCGCGGCTGCGCCTCCCGAGGGATTCGTCCTGGTCATCCTGCATTCCGGTGGCGGCCGCGCCAAGGCGATGGTGGGGGCGTTGCAGAAGTCCGGCGCCGTCGTCCATGAATGCGCCAGGCTCAGCAAGCAGGGCGAGCGCGCCGACTTCGTGCGCGGCGAGTTCCGCACGGCGGGCGTCCGGGTCTCGCCGGAGGTGATCCAGGCGGTGATCGACGCGGTCGGGTCTGATCTGCGCGAGCTGGCCGCGGCCTGCTCGCAGCTCGCCGCCGATACCGGCGGACTCATCGACGCGGCCGCCGTGCAGAAGTACTACACGGGCAAGGCCGAGGTCTCGGGCTTCGATGTCGCCGAGCTGGCGGTGTCGGGCGACCGAACCGGTGCGATGGAGGCGCTGCGGTGGGCGATGCTGCGGGGCGTCCCGCACGTGCTGCTCGCCGACGCCCTCGCCGATGCCGTGCACACCGTCGCCCGGGTGGGCTCCGCCGGCCGCGGCGACCCGTTCCGGATGGCGTCGGAGCTGGGCATGCCGCCCTGGAAGATCAAGAAGGCGCAGGGGCAGGCGCGCGGCTGGGGCTCCGAGTCCATCGGTGAGGCCCTCGGCGTCGTCGCCCAGCTCAATGCCGACGTCAAGGGCGCGGCCGCGGACCCGGACTATGCCGTGGAGTTCGCGGTGCGGCGCGTCGCCGAGCTGTACAGGTGAACCCCGCGCCCGACGACGGCGGGCTACCTCGATCTGCTCCCGGATGCGGGCTCGCCGCGACCCACGCCGGCTCAGCACGCGATGAACAACCGACTGGTCGCCGCCGTGTACGAGCGGGTCTGGCGTCCGGTCTGGACCGCTGCGATGGGCGCCAACAGACTGTCGGCGGGCGGCGAGCGGGCGAAGGCGGTTGCCGTTCGACGACGGGACGTTCGACGCCGTCTGCTGCTACGCCGCGCTCTACCTCGTCCCCGAGCCGATGACCGTCGTCGACGAGATGATCCGGGTGCTCTCGCCCGGCGGCCGGATCGCCGTGATGACCGGCTACGGCCGTGAGCACCCCAAGCCCTGATTCGGGAACGCGAAAAACCGCCCGGTCATGGACCGGGCGGTTCTGCGAGACGGTTTACGTCAGAGCTTGTTGGCGGCCAGCGCGAGGGCCGACTTCTTGTTGGCAGCCTGGTTGGCGTGGATGACGCCCTTGCTGGCTGCCTTGTCGAGCTTGCGGCTCGCGACCAGGAGGAGCTCGTCGGCCTTCGCCTTGTCGCCCGAGGACGCAGCCTCACGGAAGGAACGGATCGCGGTACGCAGCGAGGACTTCACCGACTGGTTGCGCAGTCGCTGGCGCTCGTTGGTAGCGATCCGCTTCACCTGGGACTTGATGTTGGCCACGCGTAGAATCCTGTCGTTTTCGCTCGGTTTCTTGTCTAAGAAGCTTTGGGCGCACTTGGGCGCCGACGGTCGAGATTACCAGGGACCGGTCCTGGAACCCAAACCGACGCGCATCGCGGGGTGCGAACTATGACGTTGTCGGCTCGCGCTGCCGGTCGCCGCGAGCTGTAGCACCATTGGCCGATGAATCTCCGATCATCGACGATGCCGCAGGTGGCGGCCGAGGCGGGTCCTGTGCAGCGGGGCGGATCGCGGCCGCCTCGCATCTTCGACGGGTACGCCGACATCGGACGATACGCGCTCGCCTACGACGAGATGTTCGACCGGGACGGTAAGGTCCGCGCGCCCTACCGTGGGATCCATGCGGCGCTGACACCCTCGGACGCCGCTCACCTCGCCGCCCGCGCCGACGCGCTCGGCCGGGCCTTCATCGATCAGGGCATCACCTTCTCGCTGTCGGGCCAGGAGCGCCCGTTCCCGCTGGACCTGGTGCCGCGGGTGATCGCGGCGGCCGAGTGGTCCCGGCTGGAGCGGGGGATCAAGCAGCGGGTGCAGGCGCTCGAGATGTTCCTCGCCGATGTCTACGGCGAACAGGCGATCCTGCGCGATGAGGTGGTCCCGAAGTCGCTGATCACCTCGTGTGAGCACTTTCACCGCGAGGCATTCGGGATCGTGCCGCCGAACGGGGTGCGCATCCACGTGGCGGGTATCGACCTCGTGCGCGACGCGAACGGGACCTTCCGGGTGCTCGAGGACAACCTCCGCTCGCCGTCGGGGGTGTCCTATGTGATGGAGAACAGGCGGACCATGGCGCGGGTCTTCCCCGACCTGTTCTCCTCTCACCGGGTGCGGGCGGTCGGCGACTATGCGACGCACCTGCTGCGGGCCCTGCGCAACGCGGCGGCGTTGAACGAGGCCGATCCGACCGTGGTTGTGCTCACCCCTGGCGTCGCGAACTCGGCGTACTTCGAGCATTCCCTGCTGGCCCGGCAGATGGGCGTGGAGCTGGTGGAGGGGCGCGACCTGTTCTGCCGCGACAACGTCGTCTACATGCGCAGCACCGAGGGCGAGCGTCAGGTGGACGTGATCTACCGCCGGCTCGACGACGAGTACCTGGACCCGATGCAGTTCCGGCCGGATTCGGTGCTCGGCGTCGCCGGGCTCCTGAACGCCGCGCGCGCCGGGAACGTCGTCATCTCCAGCGCCGTCGGCAACGGTGTCGGCGACGACAAGCTCGTCTACACCTATGTTCCCGCGATCATCGAGTACTACCTCGGGGAGAAGCCGCTGCTGGCCAACGTGGACACCTACCGGTGCTGGCTCGAGGACGAGTGCGCGCAGGTCCTCGATCGGGTCGACGAGCTGGTGATCAAGCCGGTCGAGGGCTCGGGCGGGTACGGGATCGTCTTCGGCCCGGATGCCTCGCCGAAGGAGTTCCGGGCGATCAAGCGCAAGATCCGCGACGACCCGCGCGGTTGGATCGCGCAGCCGGTGGTCCAGCTCTCGACCGTCCCGACGAAGGTCGGCGACGTGCTGGCGCCGCGCCACGTGGACCTGCGGCCGTTCGCGGTGAACGACGGCGAGGACGTCTGGGTCCTGCCCGGGGGTCTGACCAGGGTCGCGTTGCCGGAGGGGTCGCTGGTGGTTAATTCCAGCCAGGGCGGCGGCAGCAAGGACACCTGGGTGCTCGCGAGCCGGACCTCGGACGCGGAGCGCGAGCTGGCGGGCGCCGAGCTGGTGGGTGAACCGTCGCGGGCCGGGCAGACCGAGCAGGGGCCGGAGCTGTCCACAGGACAGCAACAGCAGCAACAACAGCAGCAGGGTGGGGTGGGGGACGATGCTGGCGCGTAATGCCGAGTCGCTGTACTGGATCGGGCGCTATTCGAGCGCGCCGACGACACCGCCCGCATCCTCGATGTCGCCGTGCACCAGTTGTTCGAGGACTCCACGGTCGACGCCGACCGGTCCTCGCGGCTGCTGCTGCGGGTGCTGGGGATCTCGCCGCCGGAGGGCTCGCTCGACGTGTGGTCGGTCACCGACCTGGTCGCGTTCAGCCGCGACCAGGGTGGATCGATCGTCGACTCCCTTGCGCATGCCCGCGAGAATGCAAGGGGCGCACGGGAGGTGACGTCGAGCGAGATGTGGGAGTGCCTGAACACCACCTACAACGGCCTCGCCGCGCGCGAGGAGGCCGCTCGGCGTCTCGGCCCGCACGAGTTCTTCAGGTACGTCGAGGGCCGCGCCGCGATGTTCGCCGGGCTGGCGGATTCCACCCTCAGTCGCGACGACGGCTACCGGTTCCTGCTCCTCGGCCGGTCCGTCGAACGGGTGGACATGATCGTGCGGCTGCTGCTCTCGCGGGCGGGGGACCGTACCAGCTCGCCCGCCTGGGTGACGGTGCTGCGGTCGGCGGGAGCCCAGGACACCTACCTGCGGACCTACCGCGGCGCCCTCGATGCGCGTCGAGTGGTCGAGTTCATCCTCCTGGACCGGCTCTTCCCGCGGTCCGTGTTCCACGCCCTCCGGCAGGCCGAGCAGTGCCTCGACGAACTCGACCACCGGCCGCACAGCCGGGTCGGCTCGCGCGCCGAGGCCCAGAGGTTGCTCGGCAGGGCCAGGAGCGAGCTGGAGTTCCTGCCGCCGGGGGTGCTGATGGAGGACCTGCAGGCCAGGCTGGTGTCGCTGCAGGAGACGTGCCGCGAGCTGGGGGAGGCCATCGCGTTGCAGTACTTCCACTCCGCGCCGTGGGTGGCGTGGACCGACGCGGGGGCCAGGAGCGGCGACTCGACGCTGGAGGGGGAGCTATGAGCTGGCGGCTGCGGGTGGTGCACACCACCGGATTCGCGTACAACGCGCCGGTGACCTCCTCCTACAACGAGGCCCGGCTCACCCCGAGGAGCGATCATCGGCAGAACGTGATCCTCAACCGTGTCGAGACGGCCCCGGCGACCAGGTGGTACCGGTACACCGACTACTGGGGTACCGCGGTCATCGCGTTCGACCTGCACGCCCCGCACACCACGCTGGAGGTCTCGGGATCGTCGGTGGTGGAGACCGATCCCTTCGCCGCACCCACGGAGACCGTGACGTGGGCGCAGCTCGAGGGTGCGTATCTGCGCGACAGGTTCGGTGAATTGCTCAGCGACACAGCCTATGTGCCGGGAAGTCGCAAGCTCGCTGCCGTCGCCAGGGACCTGCGCAAGGGGTGCGGGCCCGCAGAAGCGGTTGTGGCGGCGTCCAATTGGGTGCACGAGGAGATGTCCTACGTGCCGGGCACGACGGGGGTGCACACGTCGGCGTTGCAGGCCTGGGGCGAGCGGGCCGGGGTGTGCCAGGACTACGCGCACCTGACGCTGCTGTTGCTGCGGAGCATGGGCATCCCCAGTCGCTACGTGTCCGGCTACCTGCATCCGAAACGTTCCGCCGCACTGGGGGACACCGTGGAGGGCGAGAGCCACGCCTGGGTGGAGGCCTGGACGGGGGAGTGGTGGGGGCATGACCCGACCAATGCCGTCGAGGTCAACGAGCAGCACGTATCGGTGGCCGTGGGCAGGGATTACGCCGATGTCCCACCGCTCAAGGGGATCTACTCCGGCGGCGGCTCGACAGACCTCGATGTTGTTGTGGAGATCACCCGCCTCGCGTAGCGTCCCGAAATGATCTTGTCCTTGCATATGACCCTATTTCACTGAAGGTGGAACATGTCTCCGACTGCACAGGAAATATCTGAGAAGGAACCGATCTCGGACGTCAAGAAGTACGTCGCCGAGGGCATCGGCACGTTCGTCTTGGTGTTCGCATCGGTGGGCACCGCGGTGATCGCGGGCGACAAGGTCGGCAACCTCGGCGTCGCCCTGGCGTTCGGCCTCACCCTGCTCTTCCTCGTGTATTCGATCGGACCCATCTCGGGCTGCCACGTGAACCCGGCCGTCACCTTCGGGCACTTCCTGCTCGGCCGCATATCCGTGGCCAAGGCGGGCCTGTACGTGGCCGCCCAGGTTCTCGGCGGCGTGCTCGCCGGCGTCGTCCTCTACTCGGTGGCCAAGTCGCTGCCCTCCTACAACCGCGCCGCGTCGGGGCTCGGTGCGAACGGGTGGGGTGCGCACAGCCCGTCGGCGATCAAGGGTCCGCTGGGCATCGGGGTGCTGGAGAACGGGTACGGCCTCGCCGCGATGATCGTGATCGAGGTGCTCCTCACCGCGCTGCTGGTGTTCGTGGTCATGGCCTCGACCGACCAGATCTCGGACGTGCCGCTGGCGGGCATCTCGATCGGCTTCACCCTCGCGGTGATCCACCTGGTGTCGATCCCGATCGACAACACCTCGGTGAACCCGGCCCGCAGCATCGCGGTGGCGCCCTACCAGGATGGCGCGCTCGGCCAGCTGTGGGCGTTCATCGTGTTCCCGCTGATCGGCGGCGCGCTCGGCGCGCTGGCCTACCGCGGGGTGTTCGGTCGATACGACCGGATCAACATCTAGCGGGACCCGAACCCACGATCCGAAGGACCCCCGACGCGGATGGCGTCGGGGGTCCTTCGTCCGTGTCGCGGCGTCGCGTTTGTTCAAGCGCGGTGTCGGTGGACCGTCCTACGCTGCATGTCATGCAGGCAGACAGCACCTTCTCCGTGACCTCGTTCGAACCGACCGAGTACACCTCCCCGATCCAGACCGGACTCGACGTCGGGTACACGTACATGACCAAGACCTTCACCGGCGACATCGAAGGCACCTCGCGGACCCAGTTCACCTCCGCGTTCTCCCAGGAGACCGGCGTGGGCACCTACCTCGCGATGGAATCGTTCGAGGGGTCGATCGGCGACCGCCGCGGCACCTTCAACTTCGCGCACATGGCCACCACGGACGGCGCCGACCGCAGCCACCACCAGCTCGTCGTGGTCCCCACCAGCGGGACCGGCGACCTGGCGGGGATCACCGGGACCGGCGAGCTTCTCGTCGACGCGGACGGCACCCACCGGCTGCGGCTCGACGTGGAGTTCGCCGGCAACTGATCAGGGTGGCGGGCCGGAAGTGCCTCAGCTCCAGCTGAAGTCGGCCCGCAGGCGGGTCGCGACCTGCTCGAACCGGCGCTGATCGAGGATGGCGCCCTCGCGGCGGATGCCGGCCTCGGGGACGTCGAGCACCCGGTCGAGGCGCACCCAGCTCGGGCGGCCGGCGCTGTCCCAGGAGCCGGCGCCGACTCCCATCCAGTTCCGGTCGCCGTCCCGATCGGCGTTCGAGGACAGCATCAGGCCGAGCAGGGTCTCGCCGTCGCGCCCGACGACCAGGACCGGCCGGTCCTTGCCCTGGTGTGCGTCCTCCTCGTAGGTCACCCAGGTCCACACGACCTCGCCCGGGTCGGCCCGGCCGTCGAGGTCGGGGGAGTACTCGACCCGGCGGGCGCGGTGCGCGGTCGGCACCGCGGTGGAGGACACCGGTCGTCCGGGCTTGAGGGGCGGCTTCGGCGTCGGGGCCTGCTCGACACGGGCCTTGCCGGGCAACACTCCCGAGCGTTGCAGCTCCTTGAACAGGCGGGGGCCCTCGCGCAGCGCGATGCTCCCGAGTTGCTTGCCGATCTGCGTCCAGCTTCGTGCCATGCGTCCAACCTATCTGCGCGGCGCGGATCGGCATCGATCGGCCGCATCGGATCCACGCAACGGGCTGCACCATCCGATTTCGATACCTCTGGGTCCTTCTGTAGCGGGTGCTGCCGGACGAGAATGGACTCGTCAGGATTTCCCGGCGATGTCGGGAACAATCCAAGGATTGGGAGAGATCATGCTCGGCCTCTTTTTGGGTCTGGGCAGCACCGCCCTCGCGCTGGGTCTGGGTGTGGGCTTAGCCCTCACCATCGGACTCGCCCTCGGGAGCGCGGCGCTCGGGCTCGGCTTGCTGATCAGCGACGCAGCCATCAAATACGACATCGACGAACTCGAAGACTGACCGACACATCGTCGGCGACCTCATCGTCATGGGGTGATATGCCAACCGAGGATCCAACTTCACAACTGCGCGGCTTCACAACTGCGCGGCAGGGGCGCTGAATATGCTTGTGCGCGTTGTCATGCGCCGAGAGCGGCCGACAACAGCTGCCAGGACGCATGCAGGTCGTCCTGCCAGTAGCCCCACGAGTGACTGCCCGGTGCGCCGAGTTCGACGGTGGCGGGGATCCCGAGCGCTGCGAGCCGGTCGGCCAGCTGGCGGGTGCACTGATCGGTGGCCGCTTCGATGACGCCACCCACCGCAACCTGGGCGCCCAATGCGATGGGGTTGCCGCCGATCCGGGGATTGTCGAGGGTGTCGTGTGGACCCGGTAACCCGGTCCGGTTGGAGATGTACAACGCGATCCCGCGCAGCCTCTCGGCCTGCAGATACGCGTCGTTGGCCACCCAATCGGGGTCCGTGTAGGGACCCCACATGTTCGTCGTGGCGCCACCCCCGGCCCCGACTACCAGCTCCACATACGCGCGGCCCGGAGGAGCGCTCGTGTGCGCACAGCCGCTGAATGCGGCAGCGCCCCGATACAGGGACGGCGCCATCTCCGCGAGCGTCAACACCGCGCTGCCCGACGTGGACAGCCCGGCAATTGCGTTGCGCCCGTTCGCGCCCAGCGTCGCATCGACGATCGGCGGGAGTTCCCTGGTGAGGAAGGTGGTCCACTTGTTCACCCCGAGCGCCGGGTCTGGCCGCTGCCAGTCGGTGTAGTAGCTGAACTTCCCCCCGACCGGAGTGACCACGTTGACGTTCTTGTCCGCGAAGAAGGCGACCGCGTCGGACTGCGCCTGCCAGGTTGCCGCGTCCTCACCCCCGCCTGCGCCGTTGAGCAGGTACAGCGTCGGTCGCGGTGAGGAGGTGTCGGCCGGGCGGATCACCTCCAACTGGATCGTCCTGTCCATCGCCGCGGAGTGGACGTACACGTTCCACTGCCGGCCGCCGGTCCTGTCGATGTGGTCGAGATACGAGCCTGTCCCGCTCTGGAGCGCCGAGCGATCGGGGCTCGCCGCGGCGGGCGACCCCCCGGCCAGCCACGAGGTGGCGACGATCAGCACGACAAGCTGCGCCCACCATCGGGGACTCGTGACCGCTGCGCACCTGACCTGTTCATGGACCATGCGCCACCACACTCCCTCAGACCGCACGCATCGGATAGCTGAGTGCACCACTCAACGGCGAGGAACTCTGACCACGATCATCTCGCATTCGCAGGCCCGAAGGAATGCTCTTGGCAGGTGCATCGGCGAAGATGGTGGCTCACTATCTCGGCCGGGCATCGGCAGCTGTCACACTAGACGTCTACGCACACCTGTGGTCCGGCGACGACGATCGCGCGCGGGACGCAATGGATATGGTTCTGGTGCGGGACCAGTGCGGGACGGACACACCGGCCGGTGCAGCTTCAGTGAGTGAGTGAGATGAGGAAAAGGGCTTGACCAGCAACTTTGCGGAGACCACGTTCACGGATCCCACGCGGATCCGGAACTTCTGCATCATCGCGCACATCGACCACGGCAAGTCGACTCTCGCGGACCGGATGCTGCAGCTCACCGGAGTGGTCGATCCGCGGCAGATGCGCGCCCAGTACCTGGACCGGATGGACATCGAGCGCGAGCGCGGCATCACCATCAAGGCGCAGAACGTGCGGCTGCCCTGGGTCGTCGAGAACGAGGACGGCACCAAGGAAGAGATCGTCCTGCACCTGATCGACACGCCCGGTCACGTCGACTTCACCTACGAGGTGTCCCGCGCGCTGGAGGCCTGCGAGGGCGCCGTGCTGCTGGTGGACGCCGCGCAGGGCATCGAGGCGCAGACGCTGGCGAACCTGTACCTGGCGATGGAGAAGGACCTCACCATCATCCCGGTCCTCAACAAGATCGACCTGCCCGCGGCCGATCCCGACCGCTACGCCGAGGAGATCGCGCACATCACCGGCTGCGAGCCGGGCGACGTGCTGCGGGTCTCGGGCAAGACCGGTGTCGGCGTCAAGGAACTGCTCGACGAGGTCGTCAAGAAGGTCCCGGCTCCGGTCGGGAACGCGGACGGCCCTGCGCGCGCGATGATCTTCGACTCCGTGTACGACGCGTACCGCGGCGTGGTCACCTACGTCCGCGTGGTGGACGGGCGGATCACCCCGCGCGAGAAGGTCACCATGATGTCCACCGGCACCACCCACGAGCTGCTCGAGGTCGGCATCATCTCGCCCGAGCCCAAGCCGAGCATCGGCCTCGGTGTCGGCGAGGTGGGCTACCTGATCACCGGCGTCAAGGACGTCCGCCAGTCCCGTGTCGGCGACACCGTCACCGCCGCGCGCAACGGCGCCACCGAGCCGCTCGTCGGCTATCGCGATCCCAAGCCGATGGTGTACTCCGGCCTGTACCCGATGGACGGCTCCGACTACCCGGTGCTGCGCGACGCGCTCGACAAGCTGCGGCTCAACGACGCGGCGCTGGCGTACGAGCCGGAAACCTCTGTGGCCCTTGGGTTCGGTTTCCGCTGCGGGTTCCTCGGGCTGCTGCACATGGAGATCACCCGGGACCGGCTCGAGCGCGAGTTCGGCCTCGACCTCATCTCGACGGCGCCCAACGTGGTCTACCGCGTGGTGATGGAGGACGGCTCCGAGCACGAGGTCACCAACCCGTCGTACTGGCCGGAGGGCCGGGTGCGCGAGGTGTACGAGCCGATGGCCAAGTGCACCGTCATCGCGCCGAGCGAGTACACCGGCCCGATCATGGAGCTGTGCCAGAGCCGTCGCGGCGAGCTCGGCGGCATGGACTACCTCTCCGAGACCCGGGTCGAGCTGCGCTACACGCTGCCGATGGGCGAGATCATGTTCGACTTCTTCGACTCGCTGAAGTCGCGCACCAAGGGCTACGCCAGCCTCGACTACGAGGAGTCCGGCGAGCAGCAGGCCGCCCTGGTGAAGGTGGACATCCTGCTGCAGGGCGAGGCGGTCGACGCTTTCAGCGCGATCGTGCACAAGGACGCCGCGTTCGCCTACGGCAACAAGATGACCACCAAGCTGCGCGAGCTGATCCCGCGCCAGCAGTTCGAGGTGCCGATCCAGGCCGCGATCGGCGCGAAGATCATTGCGCGCGAGAACATTCGCGCGATCCGCAAGGACGTGCTCGCCAAGTGCTACGGCGGCGACATCAGCCGTAAGCGCAAGCTGCTCGAGAAGCAGAAGGAGGGCAAGAAGCGGATGAAGACCATCGGTCGTGTCGAGGTCCCGCAGGAGGCCTTCGTGGCGGCGCTGTCCAACGAGTCGGTGGCGGACAAGCCGAAGAAGTAGGCGCCGCGCGCACAGGCGGCGTAGCCGCGACAGGAGAGGAATCGGCATGCTCGAGACCTGGCTGACCAGGGAACTGCGGATCGAGGTGCCGATCCTCGGCGCGCCGATGGGCGGCAGGGCAGGCGGCGAACTGACCGGCGAGGTGTCCAAGGCGGGGGGCCTCGGGCTGCTCGGCGCGGCGCGGTACGCGACCCCGCAGTGGGTGGCCGAGGAGGCGGCGGTGGCCCGCCGCATCGGCGGGCGGTTCGGCGTCGGGCTGATGACGTGGGCACTCGACGACGACGACACCCTGCTCGACGCGGCGCTGGCTGAGGAGCCGGTGCTGGTGTCGCTGTCCTTCGGCGACCCGGCCGCCTACGTGCCGCGGGTGCACGCCGCGGGTATCCCTGTCGTGTCCCAGGTGAACACGCTCGAGGACCTGCGGGTCGCAGAGGCTGCCGGGGTGGACCTGGTGATCGCCCAGGGCGGCGAGGCGGGCGGGCACACCGGCCAGATCGGCACCCTGCCGCTGCTGCAGGAACTGCTCGACGCGACGGACCTGCCGGTGGTCGCGGCCGGTGGCATCGGAACGGGGCGCGGGCTGGCGGCGGTCATCGCCGCGGGCGCGGAGGGCGCGCTGATCGGCACCGCCCTGCTGGCCAGCCCGGAGACCATCGGACCCGGCTATGCCCGCGAGCGGGTGGTCGAGGCAGGCAGCGCCGACACCGTGTACACCTCCGTCTTCGATCAGGCCCGTAGTCAGCCGTGGCCGAGCCGCTGGGGCGGCCGGGCGATCGCGAACGAGTTCACCGAGGCCTGGCACGGCGCCGACGGGTCCGAGGAGACCCTCGCGGAGGCCTACGACCCGAACGACCCCGACCTCGGCGTCGTGTACGCCGGTGAGGCCGTCGGCCTGGTGCACTCGGCCCGTCCGGCGGGCGAGGTCGTTCGGTGGATCGCGGACGATGCGGAGCGGCTGCTACGCCGGTTTGCCTGACGAAGCCCTGGCGGGCCGACCCGCGGCGTTCTCAGGTCGGGCCGTGCGCGGGCTGGAAGGTACCGGTGTCGCCGGCCTCCTCGGCCCTGATCACGTGCACCACCGCGTTGATCAGCGCCAGGTGGGTGAAGGCCTGGGGGAAGTTCCCCAGGTGCCTGCCGGTCCGCGGATCGATCTCCTCGGCATACAGCTTGAGAGGGCTGGCGAACCCGAGCAGCCGCTCGCACAGGCGCTTGGCGCGTGACAGTTCGCCGATCTCGACCAGCGCCGACACCAGCCAGAACGAGCAGATGGTGAACGTGCCCTCCTCGCCGGACAGGCCGTCGTCGGTGGTCTCCACCCGGTACCGCAGCACCAGACCGTCGTCGGTCAACTCGTCGGCGATGGCAAGCACGGTGGCGCGCACCCGGTGGTCGTGCGAGGGCAGGAAGCGCAGCAACGGCACCAGCAGCAGCGAGGCGTCGAGCGAATCGTCGCCGTAGCGCTGTGTGAAGACGCCCCGGTCGTCCACCCCGTGTTCGAGGATGTCGTCCTTGATCTCGTCGGCGATCCGCGCCCACTGCTCGGCATACGCCTTCTCGCCGTGCAGGATCGCCAGCTTGCTGCCGCGGTCGAGGGCCACCCAGCACATCACCTTCGAGGAGGTGAAGTGCTGCGGTTCGCCGCGCACCTCCCAGATCCCGCGGTCGGGCTGACGCCAATGCTCGATCGCCTCCTCGACCTGCCGTTTGAGCAGCGGCCACAGCGATTCGGGGACCCGGTCGCGCGAGCGCACGTGCAGGTACACCGAGTCGAGCATGGTGCCCCAGATGTCGTGCTGGTTCTGGTTGTATGCGCCGTTGCCGATGCGCACCGGGCGGGCCCCGTCGTATCCGGACAGGTGGCCGAGCTCCTCCTCCTCGAGGGTCTTCTCGCCGCCGATCCCGTACATCACCTGCAGCGGGTTCGGGTGACCGTCCTCGGACCGGGACACGTCGTAGATGAACGAGAAGAAGTCGTTGGCCTCCCGGTCGAGGCCGAGGGTGTACAGGCCCCACAGCGCGAAGGTGGAGTCGCGCACCCACGCGTAGCGGTAGTCCCAGTTGCGCTCGCCGCCAGGGGTTTCCGGCAGGGAGGTGGTGCAGGCGGCGAGCAGCGCACCGGTCGGGCTGTAGGTCAGGCCCTTGAGGGCGAGCGCGCTGCGCTGCAGGTATCCGCGCCACGGGTGGTCGGGAAAGCGGCCGATGGTGATCCACTGGCGCCAGCACTCCGCGGTCTGCCACATCTTGTCCGCGGCCTCCTCGAAGGTGCCGGGCGCGGGCACGTCCGCCCAGGACAGGGCGACGAAGCCGTTGTCGCCCTCCCGCATCCGGGTCCGGATCCGCGCCTCGCGGCCCTCGAGTCCGAGTTTGAAGTTCGTGGTCAGCCGCAGGGTGGGGTGCGCGCCGAGGATGCTGCCGTCGCAGGTGGCGGTGGCCTCCTCGTAGACCTTGCCCGTGTACTCCCACTTCGCGGCGGCGCGGTGATAGTCGAAGGCGGGCTCGCAGCTCATCTCCAGCTCGATGGTCCCGCTGACACACTTGATCGTGCGCAACAGGATGCCCTCGGCGTCCCAGTCGGTCGGGGTGCGCCGATGGGTCTTCGAGCGCTCCTGGGTGTTGTGCCACGGGCCCATCACCAGGGCATCACGCACGATGAGCCAGCCGGTCTCGGTCTGCCACGTGGTCTCGACGATCAGGCCGCCCGGCAGGTAGCGCCTGGCCGCGGGCACGTTCTGTCCGTAGGGGCCGATCCGGAAGTGACCCGCGCTCCGATCGAGGACCGCACCGAAGACGCTCGGCGAATCCGGGCGGGGCACACACATCCACTCGACCGAGCCGTTGCGGGCGATCAGGCAGGTGGTCTCGCAGTCGGAGAGAAAGGCGTAGTCGTCGATGGGCGGGAAGGTGCTGCGATGGTGCTCCAGGTCGATGCGCGCAGGCAGGTTCGCGGGCACCATCTCGCCGTTTGTGAGCGCCTCGGTGTCATCGAGTGGGGCCATCTGATCATCGAGTTGGGCCATCTCATCATCATCTGCCCGACGGGCGTGGGCGTCCACCGGAGTGGGGGCGATAGGCTGACCGGGTGACACAGATTGCCAGCTGGTGGGACGGACTCGAGCTCTGGGTGATCGGGCTGCCCTTCATCCCGCAGCTGATCCTCGTGATGGCGGTGATGATGCCGCTCGCGATCGGGATCGCCAGCGGCGCCGACCTGCTGCTCGCCAGGATCTTCGTGCTGCTCGGCCGGGACTCGGCCCCCGCCTCCGCCACCGAGGACGGTGCCCGCTGATGCCCCGTTCGCGTGTCACCCTCGCCCTCATCGCGCTGATGCTCCTGGTCCTGATCGGCTGGCTGCTGACCAGGTAGTGGAACGGTGCCGGCTCCAGTTCGATCGGGGCCGGTAGCTCTGCTACATTCGTGCGCGTGTCTGCAACCGCCGTGCACCAGGTCCGCCATGAACTGGCGTTGATCGCTGTCGGCATGCTTGCGGTCGCCGATATCGACTGTTGTCGATTCCCGTAGCCGCACGAGCCACCTGAGCCGCGGCCGGACCGCCCCACGTAGCGGGCGACAACCCCAATTCTGTGTCACCGTGAGACCACGCCGTTGCCGGTAGTGGTCCCGCGCTGCGGTCTGAGGACCGGACACCACCTCCTTGCCCTCGTGGCACACCTGTGAAAGGCAATTCACATGAGCGCGCGCTCTCGCATCACCCGTTCCGGCCTCCTGCTGGCCGCCGCCGTCACCGCCGGCTCGATCGCACTGACCGCGTGCAGCGGCGGCTCGAGCGACACCGTCGGCGCCGAGGGTGGATCGAGCGACGGCAGCGGGGGCACCGTCAGCCTGTTCGCCTACGCGGTCCCCAAGCCCGGCTACGACAAGCTGATCCCCGCCTTCAACGAGACCGAGGCCGGCAAGAACGTCGAGTTCCAGCAGTCCTACGGCGCCTCCGGTGACCAGTCCCGCAAGGTCAAGGACGGCGCCCAGGCCGACTTCGTCAACTTCTCCGTCGAGCCCGACATCACCCGCCTCGTCGACGCGGGCCTGGTGAGCGAGGACTGGAACAAGGACGCCTACAACGGGATCCCGTTCGGCTCGGTCGTGACGGTGGTGGTCCGCGAGGGCAACCCGAAGGGCATCAAGGACTGGGACGACCTGCTCCAGCCCGGCCTCGAGGTGGTCACGCCCAACCCGTTCAGCTCGGGCTCGGCGAAGTGGAACCTCTTGGCGCCGTACGCCGCCAAGAGCGACGGCGGCAAGAACCCGCAGGCCGGACTCGACTACCTGAACACGCTCGTCACCGATCACGTGAAGGTTCAGCCGAAGTCCGGTCGCGAGGCCACCGAGACCTTCCTGCAGGGCACCGGCGACGTGTTGCTGAGCTACGAGAACGAGGCCCTGTTCGCCGAGCGCAACGGGGACCCGGTCGAGCACGTCACCCCGCCGGTCACATTCAAGATCGAGAACCCGGTCGCCGTGATCAAGAGCAGCCAGAACCTCGAGAAGGCCAACGCGTTCAAGGACTTCCTCTTCACCACCGAGGGCCAGAAGCTGTGGGCCGAGGCCGGATTCCGTCCGGTCGATCCCGGTGTCGCCGCCGAGTTCGCGGCCGACTTCCCTGCGCCCGCGAAGCTGTGGACGATCGCGGACCTCGGCGGCTGGAAGGCCGTCGACGAGAGCCTGTTCAAGAAGGAAACCGGCTCCATCGCCACGATCTACGACAACGCCACCAAGTAATCTGACCGTGACCAGCACTACAGAAACAACGACGGGGGGACTGGTGTCCGAGTCCGTAGGACAGCAGTCGACCGAGACCGGTCCCCCCGCTCGGCCCACCCGCCCGAAGAAGCGCAAGTGGACCGCCGTGACCGGCACCGTTGGCCCGCTTGGCATCGGCGTCGCGATGCTCTGGCTCAGCGTCATCGTGCTGCTCCCGCTCGCGGCGCTGACGGTGACCTCGTTCGAGGACGGCCTCAGCGGGTTCTGGGAGGCCGTGACCAGCCCGGTCGCGCTGGCCTCGCTGCGCGTGACCGTCACGGTCTCGGCGGTCGTCGCCCTCATCAATGTGGTGATGGGCACCCTGATCGCCTGGGTGCTGGTCCGCGACGAGTTCCCCGGTAAGCGATTCGTCAACGCGCTCATCGATCTCCCGTTCGCGTTGCCGACCATCGTGGCGAGCATCGTGCTGCTGGCGCTGTACGGCCCGAACAGCCCGATCGGTGTGCAGCTCAACGCGACCCAGCCCGGCCTCGTCGTCGCGCTGGCGTTCGTCACGCTGCCGTTCGTGGTCCGGTCGGTGCAGCCGGTGCTGATCGAGACCGACCGGGAGGTGGAGCAGGCCGCCGCGTCCCTCGGCGCGAGCAACTGGACCATCTTCCGGAAGGTGGTGCTGCCGATCCTGTCGCCCGCGATCATCAGCGGCGCGGGCCTGGCGTTCGCCAGGGCGATCGGCGAGTACGGCTCGGTCGTGCTGATCGGCGGCAACATCCCGCGCGAGACGCAGGTGACCTCGCAGTACATCCAGCAGCAGATCGAGATCGACCGGCCGGTCAACGCCGCCGCGGTGTCGGTGGCGCTGCTGGCGATCGCCTTCGTCACCCTGTTGGTGTTGCGGGTGCTCTCGAGCCGCAGCCAGCGACGTGAGGAGCAGGCCCAGTGAACCTCTCGACCGGATCGAAGCTCGGGATGCGGGTCGTCGCGCTCGGCTACCTGTTCTTCCTGCTGCTGGTGCCGATCGGCGTCATCCTGTGGCGCACCTTCGAGCGGGGCATCGGCGCCTTCATCGAGGCGATCTCCACCCCGGCGGCGATCTCGGCGCTGAACCTCTCGCTGCTGATCGTGGCCATCGTCGTGCCGATCAACGTGATCTTCGGCATCGTCACGGCCCTGGCGCTGGTCCGGGGACGGTTCCCGGGCCGCGGCCTGATGCAGGCGGTCGTTGACCTGCCGTTCGCGGTCTCGCCGATCGTCGTCGGCGTCTCGCTGATCCTGCTGTGGGGCGTCAACGGCTGGTTCGGCGTCCTGGACGAGGCAGGGTTCCGGGTGATCTTCGGCCTGCCAGGCATGGTGCTGGCCACCATCTTCGTCACGCTGCCGTTCGTGGTCCGCGAGGTCGAACCGGTGCTGCACGAGATCGGCGACGAGCAGGAGCAGGCCGCCGCGACCCTCGGCGCCTCCAAGTGGCAGACCTTCTGGCGGATAACCCTGCCCGCGATCCGCTGGGGCCTGACCTACGGCGTGGTGCTCACCGTTGCCCGTTCGCTCGGCGAGTTCGGCGCGGTGATCATGGTGTCCTCGGGGTTCCCCGGCGTCTCCCAGACCCTGACCCTGCTCGTGCACTCGCGCTACATCGACGATCACAACACCTTCGGGGCCTACTGCGCGGCGACGCTGCTGATGGGGATCGCGCTGGTGACCCTGCTGCTGATGACGCTGCTCGACCGCAAGAGGAGCAACACATGATTTCCGTGATCGGCGCCAACAAGAACTTCGGCGACTTCGCCGCCCTCGACAACCTGTCGCTGGACATCCCGGCCGGCTCCCTGACCGCGCTGCTCGGTCCGTCCGGGTCCGGCAAGTCGACCCTGCTGCGGTCGATCGCCGGGCTGGAGAACCCGGACTCGGGGACCATCACCATCGGGGGCAAGGACGTCACCGGTGTGCCGCCGCAGAAGCGCGACATCGGCTTCGTGTTCCAGCACTACGCGGCGTTCAAGCACATGACCGTTCGCGACAACGTCGCGTTCGGGCTGAAGATCCGCAAGCGTCCGAAGCCCGAGATCGACAAGAAGGTCAACGAGCTGCTCGAGATCGTCGGTCTCGACGGTTTCCAGCACCGCTACCCGGCCCAGCTCTCCGGCGGCCAGCGGCAGCGCATGGCGCTGGCCCGCGCGCTCGCCGTCGACCCGCAGGTGCTGCTGCTCGACGAGCCGTTCGGTGCGCTCGACGCCAAGGTCCGCGAGGACCTGCGGACCTGGCTGCGGCGGCTGCACGACGAGGTGCACGTGACCACCGTGCTGGTCACCCACGACCAGGAGGAGGCGCTCGACGTCGCCGACCGGATCGCGGTGCTGAACAAGGGGCGGATCGAGCAGGTCGGCACCCCTCGGGACCTGTACGACACGCCCGCGAACGACTTCGTGATGTCGTTCCTCGGCCCGGTGGCCAAGCTGAACGGCCAGCTGGTCCGCCCGCACGACATCCGCGTCGGGCGCGACCCCAGCATGGCGGTCGCGCAGAAGGCAGGCACCGCGGAGTCCGCGGGTGTCACCCGGGCGACGGTCGAGCGGGTGGTGCACCTCGGCTTCGAGGTGCGGGTGGAGCTGCGCAACGCCGCCACCGGCGACCTGTTCGCGGCCCAGGTGACCCGCGGCGACAGCGAGGCGCTGCAGCTCAAGGAGGGCGAGACCGTCTACGCCCGCGCCACCCTGATCCCGAACATCCCGGCCTAGGCCGCTCCGCGGCCCGTGCGCGGTTGACGAGTCCAGACACTCGTCAACCGCGCACAGGCGGCGCAGCCGCCTACTATTTCCTGCACGTGTCGATTCGACCGGGTTCCGTTCGTCGTCATTGAGTACGGCACCTCGCCGCACGATGAAACGACAGGAGTCGAACCATGAAGTACATGATGCTGATCAACGCGGCCTCCACCGATCCCGTCGCAAACGGGTGCACGCCCGAGGACTGGATGGTCTACGACAAGCAGGTCAGTGAGGCGGGCATCTTCGTGTCCGGGGAATCGCTGGCGGACCTGACCACCGCCACGGCGGTCCGGGTCGACGCGGACGGTGCGCGGACCGTCACCGACGGCCCCTTCGCCGAGTCCAGGGAGGTCCTGGGCGGCTTCTACGTCATCGACGTGCCGAACCTCGACGTCGCGCTCGACTGGGCGGCACGCTGCCCGGGCGCCCGCGACGGCGGAACTGTCGTGGTGCGGCCGATCGCCGACTTCGGGGAGTGACCGCGATGGACGAGCGGGCGGTGGCCGGGTCGTCCGTGGAGTCCGTGTTCCGGGAGGAACGCGGCCGGCTGCTCGCCTCGCTCGTCCGCCGGTTCGGCGACCTCGACCTGGCCGAGGAGGTCACCTCGGAGGCCATCGAGGCCGCGCTGGTGCACTGGCCGGTGGACGGCGTCCCGGCCAGGCCGGGCGCCTGGCTGATGACGACGGCGCGGCGGCGGGCAGTCGACCGGCTGCGGCGGGACCAGGCCTACGCGGCCCGGCTCGCCGTCCTGCAGGTCGAGTCCGACCGGGCGGACCCGGCCCCGCCCGCGGACGCGCTCACCGATCTGCCCGACGACCGGCTGCAGCTGTTCTTCACCTGTACCCACCCGGCGCTCGCGGACGAGGACCGGACCGCGCTGACCCTGCGCTGCCTCGCCGGCCTGACGACGCCGGAGGTGGCCAGGGCGTTCCTCGTCCCGACCGCGACGATGGCGCAGCGAATCGTGCGGGCCAAGAAGAAGATCCGGCAGGCCCGGATCCCGTTCCGGGTACCGGGACCCGACGAGTTGCCGGAGCGTCTGCCCGGTGTGCTCGGGGTGATCTACTCGATCTTCACCGAGGGCTACGCGGCCAGCTCGGGTCCCGACCTGCAGCGCCTCGACCTCGCGGAGGAGGCGATCCGGCTCGCCCGGATCCTGCGGCGGCTGCTGCCGGCCGAGCGCGAGGTCGCCGGGTTGCTGGCGCTGATGCTGCTGATCCATGCCCGCCGCGATGCGCGGACCGGGCCGGGCGGCGAGCTGGTGCTGCTCGACGACCAGGACCGCAGCCACTGGGACCGCGCGGCCATCGAGGAGGGCGGCGCCCTTGTGGTCGTCGCGCTGACCGGTGGCCCGCCGGGCGTGTACGGGGTGCAGGCGGCCATCGCGGCACTGCACGACGAGGCCGCGGATGTCGCGACCACGGACTGGCCGCAGGTGGTGGCGCTCTACGACGTGTTGCTCGCGCTGGCGCCGTCGCCGGTGGTGGCGCTGAACCGGGCGGTGGCGGTGGCGATGCGGGACGGACCGGAGGCGGGGCTGACCCTGCTCGACGGGCTGGCGGGGGAGGCGCGGCTGCGGGGCTACCACCCGTACGCGGTCGCCCGCGCGGACCTGCTGCAGCGGCTCGGCCGGTTCCCGGAGGCCGCGGCGGCCTACCGTGCGGCGCTGGAGACGGTCGGCACCGACGCCGAACGGGAGCACCTGCGGCGCAGGCTCGACGAGGTCGAGCGGTCGGGCTAGGCGGAGAGTTCGACCCGGGCGGCGGCGATCCGCTCGACGCCCGCGGCGTACCGGTCGAGCGCGACCTCCGCGAGCAGGGGGTGGGCGCCGATCACGTCGGCCTGCAGCGATTCCGGGGCGCAGTCCTCGGCGGACCGGCCGATCCGGTCGGTGAGCAGGCCGGGCGCGAGGAACCACGGTGCGACGACGATGGACCGCGCGCCGCGGGCCCGCAGCGCCGAGACGGCCTGCGGCACGCCGGGTCCGGTGGTCGCGAAGCAGACCTCGACGCCTGCCCAGCCGGTGCCGGCCAGCAGCCGCGGGCCGATGCGGGTGGTGAGTTCGTTGGCGGTCTCCGAGGACGAACCGACCGCGGCCAGCACGACCCCGACCTCGGGATCGCCGAGATCGGTTCCCGTCTGGGTGATGCGGTCGCGCACGGCGGAGACCAACCGGTGGTCGTCGCCGAGCACCTCGGCCTGCACCAGGTCGAGCCCGGGGTGCCTGCGGCGGCCTGCCGCGAGCAGCGCGGGCAGGTCAACCCGCGCGTGGAAGGCGCTGCCCAGCAGCAGCGGCACCACGACGGCGGACGAATGTCCCTCGGCGGCAACCGCATCGATGGCCTGGTCCACCGACGGGGCGGACAGGTCCAGGAAGCAGAGGCGGACGTCCAGGTCGGGGCGCGAGGCCCGGATGCCGTCCACCGCGGCCGCGACCGCCCGCGCGGAGCGGGGGTCGCGGCTGCCGTGGGCCACCGCGATCAGCGGCGCCGGGACGGGCATCGGGGACGCGTGCGTCCCGACCTGGATGTCGAACACGACGCTAGACGCGGGCGAGCTCGATGGCGGCGATCGCGTCGCCGACCAGGCCGGCCGCGAGGGTGTTGCCACCCGCCGGGTCGATCAACAGGAAGCTGCCGGTGTGCCGGTTGACCGTGTAGTCGTCCGCCACGATCGGCTCCGCGACGCGCACCGAGATCTTGCCGATCTCGTTGAGCTCGAGGGTGTCCGGGCTCTGCGCCGTGGTGAGGTCCTGCTCGTCGAACCGCTCCACGATGCCACCGACGATCGCCTGCGTGGTGCGGGTGCCGTGCTTGAGCAGCAGGCGGGCGCCGGGCCGCAGCGGCTTCTCGGCGAGCCAGCAGACCGTCGCTTCGAACTCGCCGATCGGCTCGGGCGCGTCCTCGATCGAGGCGATGGTGTCGCCGCGCGAGACGTCGACGTCGTCGGCCAGGATCAGCGTGACGCTGCGCCCCGCGTTCGCGACGTCGAGCTCACCGTCGGCGGTGTCGACGCGCTCGACGGTGGTGCGGGTGCCGGACGGCAGGATCACCACCTCGTCGCCAGGGCGGACCGAACCCGCGGCGACCTGACCGGCGTAGCCGCGGTAGTCGAGGAAGTCGGCGGTGCGAGGCCGGATCACGTACTGGACCGGGAAGCGCAGGCCCACCCGGTGCGGCTCGGCGTCCACCGGGATCGACTCGAGGTGCTCGATCAGGGTGGGGCCGTTGTAGTACGGGGTGTTCTCGGAGCGGACGGCCACGTTGTCGCCGTGCAGCGCGGAGACCGGGATCTCCACGACGTCCTCGGACGCCCACCCCAGCGAGGTGGTGAGCGCGTTGAACTCCTCGGAGATGTCCGCGAACACCTGGGCCGGGTTCTCGACCAGGTCGATCTTGTTGACCGCGAGCACCAGCTTCGGCACGCCGAGCAGCGCGAGCACGGCGGCGTGCTTGCGGGTCTGCGAGATGACGCCCTTGCGCGCGTCGACGAGCAGGATCACCAGCTGCGCGGTGGACGCGCCGGAGACGGTGTTTCGGGTGTACTGCACGTGGCCCGGGGTGTCCGCGAGCACGAAGGTGCGGTTGGGCGTCGCGAAGTAGCGGTACGCCACGTCGATGGTGATGCCCTGCTCACGCTCCGCGCGGAGGCCGTCGACCAGCAGCGACAGGTCCGGGGTGTCGAGCCCACGGTCAACCGACGCGCGGGTGACGGCGTCGATCTGGTCGGCGAGAACGGATTTCGTGTCGTACAGCAGCCGGCCCACCAGGGTGGACTTGCCGTCGTCGACGCTGCCCGCGGTGGCGAGCCTCAACAGGTCGCTCATCAGAAGTAGCCCTCTCGCTTGCGGTCTTCCATGGCCGCTTCGGAAACTCGGTCGTCGCCACGGGTGGCACCGCGCTCGGTCAATCGGGACGCCGCGACCTCGGCGAGGATGGCCTCGTTGTCGGCCGCCTCGGAGAGCACCGCGCCGGTGGTGGAGCCGTCGCCGACGGTGCGGTAGCGCACCGAGAGGTTCTGCACCTCCTCGCCTTCCCGCGGTCCGCCCCAGACGCCGGAGGTCATCCACATGCCGTCGCGCTGGTACACCTCGCGCTGGTGGGCGTAGTAGATGCTGGCCAGCTCCACGTTGTCGCGGGCGATGTACCGCCAGATGTCGAGCTCGGTGAAGTTGCTCAGCGGGAACACGCGGACCTGCTCGCCGGGGGAGTGCTTGCCGTTGTACAGGTTCCACAGCTCGGGACGCTGCTTCTTCGGGTCCCACTGGCCGAACGCGTTGCGCAGCGAGAAGATCCGCTCCTTGGCGCGGGCGCGCTCCTCGTCGCGGCGGGCGCCGCCGAACACCGCGTCGAAGCGGTTCTCGGCGATGGCGTCCAGCAGCGGCACCGTCTGCAACGGGTTGCGGATCCCGTCGGGCCGCTCGGTGAGCCGGCCGTCGGCGAGGTAGTCCTCGACCTTGGCCACGTGCAGGCGCAGGTTGTACTTCTCGACCACGTGGTCGCGGAAGTCCAGCACCTCCTGCAGGTTGTGCCCGGTGTCCACGTGTAGCAGCGCGAAGGGCAGCGGCGCGGGCCAGAAGGCCTTGATCGCCAGGTGCAGCAGCACGGTGGAGTCCTTGCCGCCGGAGAACAGGATCACCGGGCGCTCGAACTCGCCTGCCACCTCACGGAAGATGTGGATGGCCTCGGACTCGAGGGCAGCGAGCGTGTCGAAGTCGGTGCCGTCGAGTTGCGGTCGGATGTCGGTCAGTTCAGCAGTCATGAGGCGTGCAACCCGCATTCTGTCTTGGCGTTACCGGCCCACCGTCCGCTGCGCGGATCGGAGCCGGGGGCTGGCTTGGCGGTGCACGGCGCGCACCCGATTGATGGATAGCCTTCGTCGACAAGCGGATTCACCAGGATCGAGTGCTTGTCGATGTAGGCCTGCATGTCGTCGTCGGACCACGCGGCGATCGGGTTGATCTTCACCAGCCCGAACGCCTCGTCGAACGAGATCAGCGGCGCGTTGGCGCGGGTGGGGGACTCGACCCGGCGGATGCCGGTCACCCAGGCCTTGTACCCGGCGAGCGACTTCTTCAGCGGCGCGACCTTGCGCAGTGCGCAGCAGCGGCCGGGGTCGCGGGCGAACAGGTCCTTGCCCTCGGCCGCGTCCTGCTCGGCGACGCTGGCCTCGGCCTGGACGTTGATGACGTTCACCCCGTACACCGCCTCGACCGCGTCGCGGGTGCCGATGGTCTCCGCGAAGTGGTAGCCGGTCTCGAGGAACAGCACGTCGACGCCGGGGTGCACCTGGGCGGCCAGGTGCACCAGGACGCCGTCCTGCATGTTCGACGCGACGATGAAGTCGGTCCCGAACGTGTCCTCGGTCCACTGCAGCAGTTCCTGGGCGGACGCGCCGTCGAGGCTCGCCGCCACCTGCTCGGCGAGCGCTCGGAGGTCGTCCGCGGTCGCGGTGGCCAGATCCAATGTGGTCAACGGAGATCCCCCTCGTCTGCTCGGACGGCCCACTCGGCGAAGCGTTCGCCCGCATTGCGGTGCTTGACGAACTGCCGGACCACCCGGTCGATGTAGTCGCCCATCTCGGTGCTGGCGACCTTGTGCTGGCGCAGCTTGCGGCCGAAGGCCACGTCGAACCCGAGGCTGCCTCCCAGGTGAACCTGGAAGCCCTCCACCTGATTCCCCTCGCCGTCGTCGATGAGCATGCCCTTGAAGCCGATGTCCGCGACCTGCGAGCGGGCGCAGGAGTTGGGGCAGCCGTTGATGTTGATGGTGATCGGCACATCCAGCTGCGCGTTGATGTCCGCGAGTCGCTGCTCGAGCTCGGGCACCAGCACCTGCGAGCGCTTGCGGGTCTCGGCGAACGACAGCTTGCAGAACTCGATGCCGGAGCAGGCCATCAGGTTCTGCCGCCAGTGCGACGGGCGGGCGGGCAGGCCCAGCTCGTCGAGGTCGGCGATCAGCTGATCGAGCTTGTCGTCGGCGACGTCGAGGATGATCAGCTTCTGGTACGGCGTGAAGCGGATCTTGTCGCTGCCCGCCTTCTCGGCGGCGTCGGCGACCTTCGCGAGGATGGTGCCGGAGACCCGGCCCGCGATCGGCGCGAAGCCGACGGCGTTGAGACCGTTGCGGGTCTTCTGCACGCCGACGTGGTCGATCGGCCGCTTGGGCTGCTCGGGCGCGGGGCCGTCGATCAGCTTCCGCTTGAGGTACTCGGTCTCGAGCACCTCCCGGAACTTCTCGATGCCCCAGTCCTTGATGAGGAACTTCAGCCGCGCCTTGGACCGCAGCCGGCGGTAGCCGTAGTCGCGGAAGATCGAGACCACGGCCTCCCACACGTCCGGCACCTCGTCAAGCGGCACCCAGACGCCGACTCGCTGCGCCAGCATCGGGTTCGTGGAGAGCCCGCCGCCGACCCACAGGTCGAGCCCGGGCCCGTGCTCGGGATGGTTGACGCCGATGAAGGCGACGTCGTTGATCTCGTGCACCACGTCCTGCTGGCCGGAGATCGCGGTCTTGAACTTGCGCGGCAGGTTCGAGTACTCGGGCTTGCCGATGTAGCGGCGGACGATCTCGTCGATCGCCGGGGTCGGGTCCAGCACCTCGTCGAGGGACTCGCCTGCAAGCGGGGACCCGAGGACGACGCGCGGGCAGTCGCCGCAGGCCTCGGTGGTCTTGAGGCCGACGGACTCGAGCCGCTTCCAGATCTCGGGGACGTTCTCGACCTCGATCCAGTGGTACTGGACGTTCTCGCGGTCGGAGAGGTCGGCGGTGTCGCGGCCGAACTCGGTGGAGATGCCCGCGATGGTGCGCAGCTGCTCGACGTTGAGGGCGCCTGCGTCGCAGCGCACCCGCATCATGAAGTACTTGGCCTCGAGCAGGTCGATGTTCTCGTCACCGGTGAAGGTGCCGTCGTAACCCTGCTCACGCTGGGTGTAGAGGCCCCACCAGCGCATCCGGCCGCGCAGGTCGGACTTGTCGATGCTGTCGAATCCCTGCTTCGAGTAGATGTTCTCGATGCGGGCGCGGACGTTGAGCGGGTTGTCGTCCTTCTTGGCCTGCTCGTTGGCGTTCAGCGGCTCGCGGTAGCCGAGGGCCCACTGGCCCTCGGCACGGCGCTTGGCCGGCCGCGGCGCGCGAGCGGGAGGAGGAGTGTCGACACTTTGCGACATCGGAGGCGCTCCAGAATCTTCTTCGGTGCGCCGGTCTGTGATGGCATGCCGACGGGGAGGGCTGTCCCCGCAGGCACATCCGAGACCGGCCGGGACTGAGAGGGGGCTGGCGAATGGCGTCTACGCAGGCAAGGGCAGACAGCTACAGACACGCTTGAGATCGACGTGGCGTCGAGCCACGAGCGCAATCCCAAGTCCGGTCACCCGGCCAATTGTGCCAGATGACCTCGCCGATTCCGACACCCCATGGCTATTTCCCCCCGACTCGGGGGAAATGCGCAGGCAGGGCGATGTGTGGCGCTCGTCACGTCCTCTGGTAATGGGACACTGATGAGGTGAGTGGATCGATGACCGAGCCGGTGGCTGCTGCGTTTGCGCTGCCGGACCATGCCCTGGCCGGAGTGGGGTCGCGTCCGTTCGGCATCTACATCCACGTCCCGTTCTGCGCGACGCGCTGCGGGTACTGCGACTTCAACACGTACACGGCGGGGGAGCTGGGCACCTCCGCGTCGCCACAGTCCTGGCTCGAGGGCCTGCGCCGCGAGTTGGACGCGGCCGCCGCGATGCTCGGCGCCGACGGTGCGGTGCCCGCGGCGGAGACGGTGTTCGTCGGCGGCGGCACGCCGTCGCTGCTCGGCGGCGACGGCCTGGCCGACGTGCTTGGCGCGGTCCGCTCGAGCTTCGGCCTGGCCGCGGGCGCCGAGGTGACCACGGAATCGAACCCCGAGTCGACCTCGCCGGAGTTCTTCGACCGCCTCCGCGAGGCCGGGTTCACCCGCATCTCGCTTGGCATGCAGTCGGCGGCGCAGCACGTGCTCAAGATCCTCGACCGCACCCACACCCCGGGGCGCCCGGTGGCGGCCGCCGTGGAGGCGCGCGCGGCGGGGTTCGAGCACGTGAACCTGGACCTGATCTACGGCACGCCCGGCGAGCGCGACGAGGATCTCGACGCGTCCCTTGATGCGGTGCTCGCCGCGGGCGTCGACCACGTCTCGGCGTATGCGCTCATCGTGGAGGACGGCACCGCGCTGGCAAGGAAGGTGCGGCGCGGGGACCTGCCCGCGCCCGACGACGACGTCCTCGCCGCCAGGTACGAGCGGATCGACGCGCGCCTCGCCGACGCCGGGCTGAGCTGGTACGAGGTGTCGAACTGGGCGAAGGAGGGCGCCGAGTGCCGGCACAACCTCGGGTACTGGGACGGCGGCGACTGGTGGGGCGCGGGACCCGGCGCGCACGGCCACGTCGGCGGGGTGCGCTGGTGGAACGTCAAGCACCCGGCCCGCTACGCCGACCGGCTGACGGCGGGTGAGCTGCCCGTCGCGGACAGCGAGCAGCTCACCGCCGAGGACCGGCACATGGAGCGGGTGATGCTGACGCTGCGGCTGCGGTCGGGACTGCCGGTGTCGGACCTGCGAGCTTCTGAGATCGCGGCCGCCGAGCAGGCCGTCGCGGACGGGCTGCTCTCGCGCGCCGATGACCGCCTGGTGCTCAGCGACCGCGGCAGGCTGCTGGCCGACGGTGTCATCCGCGACATCCTGAGCTGACCCCGCCCGTCCAGCCGGCGCACCCCGACGCGGCTGTGCGGCAACGGGATCCGGTCCGGCCTCTGAGGATCACCGACCGGTTCCGGAGAATCGGCGGCGCATGTCGCGGGCGACGATCGCCCGCAGCAGCTTCGCCGCGACCCGCGCCCGCGAGGGCGTGTACGGGTACCACAGCGGTTCGTTCGTCAGGGTGGGGAACCGGGGGGCGGTCACGGCCTGCACCCGGCAGTACTTGTGCAGGCCCGAGTCGCCGCCGAAGCGCGCGCCGATCCCGGAGGTCTTCCATCCGCCGTGCGGCAGCCCGAAGCAGAAGAGGTTGCTGAACATGTCGTTGACGTTCACCGCCCCGACCTCGAGGCGTCGAGCGATGGCCTCCCCGCGCGAGCGGCTGCCGGTCCAGACGGTCGCGGACAGGCCGTAGACCGAGTCGTTGGCGAGCCGGACGGCCTCGTCCGCGTCGGCCACCCTCATCACGGGGATGGTGGGACCGAAGGTCTCCTCGGTCATGCAGGCCATGGTGTGGTCCACGTCGACCAGCACGGTCGGCTCGAAGAAGGTCCCCACCCCGGTCGGGGCGCCGCCGGTCAGTGCGGTGGCGCCGCGGGCGATCGCGTCGTCGACGTGACGGCGCACGATGTCGACCTGGTTCGCGTTGGCCAGCGCGCCGACGTCCGCGGAGTGGGAGTCGTCGTCGGCGCCCTGACGCAGCGACCGGACCTTCTCGGTGAGCAGCGCGACAAACTCGTCGTGCACGGCCTCCTCGACGTAGACCCGTTCGACCGAGATGCAGGCCTGGCCGGAGTTCATCAGCCCGCCCCAGACGATCCCGCTGGCTGCCCGCTCGAGGTCGGCGTCGGCAAGCACGATCGCGGCGTCCTTGCCGCCGAGTTCGACGCTGCAGGGGATCAGGCGCTCGCCCGCCCGGGCGGCGATCTTGCGCCCGGTGGCCGTGGAGCCGGTGAACTGCACCATGTCGACGGCGTCGACGACGGCCGCGCCGGTGTCCCCGCGGCCGGTGATGCAGGCCAGTATCGGCGGCGCGCCGATCTCGCGCCATCCGCGCGCCAGCTCGAGCGCGGAAAGCGGGGTCACCTCGGACGGCTTGAGGATGACGGCGGCGCCTGCGAGCAGCGCGGGGATCACGTCCATGGCGGGCATCAGCAGCGGGAAGTTCCACGGCGTGATCACCCCGACCACCGGATGCGGGCGATATGTCTTGCGCTGCGATTTGGTGAGGCTGAACGCACCGGAGTTCGGGAGCTTCGCGTCGGCCAGGTCGCGCGGCGCGCGGGCGGCGTAGAAGTTGATGATCTCGGCGATCACCGGCACCTCGAGCCCGGCCTCGGTCCGCGGCTTCCCGGTCTCGGACTGGAGAACATCCTCCAGGTGGGTCTCGTTGTCCAGCAACCAGTCCCGCAGTTTGAACAGCCACCTTGCCCGACCCTTGGGTCCGAGGGCCTCCCAGGCCGGCTGCTGTGCGCGGAGTCCGTCGACCACCTCGGCTACCGAGTCGGGCTCTGTGTCGGGAACCGAGCCGACCTCCTCGCCGGTCGCCGGGCAGTGAATGGTGACGGGCGGTCGGACGATCGTCGGCACCAGCTGGTCGATGCTCATCGCACACTCCTCGGTGGGGGTTGGCGTCGAGTATCGGCGCGAGCGGAGCCGCGGCGCTTGGCCGATTCGGCCAACAACCACGGGCCTTTTGGGTCAGCGGCACAAGTGGGCAGGTGGCCGGGTCCGCGGCTCCCGGATTCGATCCAATCGGGATCTGTGGGATCTGCTTCGGCCGGGCCGCGCGTAGCCTGGGTGTGGAGCCGAAAGATGCACGATAAATCGCCTGCAGCGGGTGCGCCCGAACCGACGCGCCGGGTGTTGGCATTTCATGCCCGAACCCTCGACGAGGCGCGCGCGGCCGTCGGTCGGAATTACTACCCCCACCGGCTGGCCCAGCTCACCACGGACTCCGACCTCGACATGTCGCTACACACTGTGCAGCTCGGTCCTGTGTCCGTGGGGCGGTTGTCGTACGGAGTGGACGTGAGCATCCACCTCGACGAGCTGGAAAGTGCCTACCACGTGAACATTCCGATGTCGGGCGGCATCGAGTCGGAAGCGGGCGGAGAGCCCGATGTGGTCACCCGCGGGCGCGCGTCCATCTACCTCCCGCATCGCTCCACCAGGATCACGCGATGGAGCGCGGACTGCGTGGTGTACGGCATCAAGTTCGACCGCGCCTACCTCGAGTCCGAGCTTCGCGCCCTACTCGGCCGGCCGGTCGGCAAACCGGTGACCTTCGACCCCGTGTTCGATCTGTCCAGCAAGTCGGGCGCGAGCTGGTTGGCTCTGGTCCGAACCCTCGCCGCGGAACTCGACGACGACAGCAGCCTGCTCTACAACGAGCTGGTTTCGAGCCGGCTGGTCGATGCCGTGACCACCGGTTTGCTGCTCACGGCGGCTCACGACAGCCGTGAACTCCTCGACTCGCCCGCCCACGCTGCCCGCCCGCGCACGATCAGTCGGGCCATCGATGCGATCCACGCGCATCCCGAGGAGCCGTGGACCGTCAGTGGGCTGGCGATGCTGGTGGGCGTCAGCGTGCGCACCCTGCAGGACGGATTCCGGCGGTACGTCGGGGTCTCGCCACTGGCCTATCTTCGCGATGTGCGGCTCGAGCGGGCCCATGAGGACCTGATCCAGGCAGACCCGTCCGACGTCGCGGTCACCGATGTGGCCTATCGCTGGGGATTCCAGCACCTCGGCCGTTTCGCTCTCGAATACCGAAAGCGGTACGGGCAGCCGCCGTCGAAGACCCTCATCACGACGTAGCCCGGCCCGAAAACCCTGCGCGCTCGAAGTCCCTGCGCAATCGGGACATCCCCCGCGCTTCGGGGACAGTCTTCAGCCGCTGCTGCCTCTAACGTTGGCCCCATCGTTGCCGCTGGACAAAATCCAGGACACGCCCCCTCGGCTCCACGACCCGCGTGATCGTCCGGGTGCGGGCACATGGAAAGGCCGAACCTTGCTGCTGCCGATGGCGCCGACCGATTCGATGTTCCTGCTCGGCGAGTCTCGTGACCATCCGATGCATGTCGGGGGGCTCGCGCTGTTCGCTCCGCCGGATGGCGCCGATGGGTGCGATGTGCGGGCACTGCTCGATTCGTCCTTGGGTCGGGGCGATGTCGCGCCGCTGTTGCGTAAACGCGCCCGTCGGTCGGTGACCTCGCTGGGGCAGTGGGGCTGGGAGACGGATGTCGACGTCGACCTCGGGCACCATGTGCGTCACGATGCCCTGCCGCGCCCTGGCGGGATCACCGAACTGCTGGAGCTGGTCTCCCGCTTGCATTCCGTGTTGCTGGACCGAAGCAGGCCGCTGTGGGAGATGCACCTCATCGAGGGCCTCGCTGACGGCCGCTTCGCGGTCTACACGAAGATCCACCACGCCCTCGCGGACGGCGTGTCGGCGATGAAGCTGCTGCGCCGTGGGCTCAGCGCGGACCCGGCACGGCGGGAGATGCCCGCGCCATGGGAGCCGCTGGTGCGCGAGCGCAGCGCGCTGCGACTCGTCTCGGACCAGCCGGCGGGCGGTCGCGGACCGCTCGGCGTGCCTGCCACCGCGCTGCGTGTCGCTCGCGGCGCGCTCGGTGAGCTGGGAGGCCTCGTGCCCGCGCTCGTTGGCACCGTCGACCGGGCCTTGCACGGGCGTGGCGGATCGCTCTCGCTCTCTGCACCCAGCAGCATCTTCAACGTGCCGATCGGTGGGGCCCGACGGTTCGCGGCACAGTCCTGGCCGATCGAACGGCTACGGCTGGTCGCCAAGCATGCCGAGGCGACCATCAACGACGTGGTGCTCGCGATGTGCTCAGGGGCGCTGCGCGGCTACCTGGGCGATCTCGAGGCGCTGCCCGCCGACCCGCTGATCGCGATGGTGCCGGTCTCGCTGCGTGGCGAGCAGCGGGAGGGCAAGGCAGGCAATGAGATCGGGGTGCTGATGTGTAATCTCGCCACCGACCTCGCCGACCCGGCGAACCGCCTCGCGACCGTGACGGCCTCCATGCGCGAGGGCAAACAGGCACTGCGGGCGATGAGCTCGGCGCAGGCTCTGGCGATGAGTGCGCTCGGGGCCGCGCCGCTCGCACTGGGCATGTTCGGAATGGGCGGGCCGGTCCGCCCGCCGAACGTGATGATCTCCAACGTTCCCGGGCCGGCTGAGCCCCTGTACTGGAACGGCGCCCGTCTGACCGCGCTGTATCCGCTGTCGATCCCGGTCGACGGACAGGCCCTCAACATCACCTGCACCAGTACCGATGACGAGATCGCGTTCGGGCTGACCGGCTGCCGGCGAGCGGTGCCGCTACTTCAGCCCCTGCTCGGTCGCCTCGACGACGAACTCTGCGCCCTCGAAAAGACCGTCGGCCTGTAGGCCGGGACAGGAGATCACATGAACCACCCATCAGCCGACCGGGCCCCCGTCCCCGCCGAACCGTCGACCTCCCGGCTCCGATCGTCGCCGGTGATCGCGCTCGGCTCCGGGATCTCGGCCTGCGCGCCCGCACTGATCGTGACCGGGTCCGTTGTCCTGTGCGCGGTCGTGGCTTTGTTCACCGTCGCCTGTGTCGGTTTCGCCGCCCTGATGATCTGAGCGAGGGCGGGGCCGAGCCGATCGATGAGCGCAGGCGGATCAGACCCCCGGTCGGGTCAGCGGATCGCGTCGTAGTCGAAGACCCGGGCGTGCAGCACGACCCTGTTGCGCAGGGCGGAGCGGACCGCGCGGTGCAGGCCGTCCTCGAGGTAGATCACGCCGTCCCAGAGCACCGCGTGCGGGAACAGGTCGCCGTAGAAGGTGGAGTCCTCGGACAGCAGGCGGTCGAGCTCCAGGACCTTGGTGGTGGTCACGATCTCGTCGAGGCGCACCTGTCGTGGTGGGATCTTGGACCAGTCGCGCATGGACAGCCCGTGGTCCGGGTACGGCTTGCCGTCCCTCACGCCCTTGAAAATCATCGGTGTTCCCGTCCCGGTTGTCGGGGGTGCGCGGCCGGCACCTGGCGCCGTTCGCGCACCACACACAGTAAGGCCTCGCGGGGAGAGCCCGGCAGGGCGATTAGACTGGTAGCCGGTCGCGGGGGTGTGAACCACGCCGACCGTGACGAATGGTCTCGCCGGACTTCCGGACGGGGGAGTCGGGTGACGGAGGTGGCCGCTATGTCGAGTACCGATGAACGACGCTTCGAGGTGCTGCGCGCGATCGTCGCCGACTACGTCGCCACCCAGGAACCGATCGGCTCGAAGGCCCTCGTCGAACGCCACAACCTGGGCGTCTCCAGCGCCACCGTCCGCAACGACATGGCCGTGCTCGAGGCCGAGGGCTACATCGCCCAGCCGCACACCAGCTCCGGCCGGGTGCCGACGGACAAGGGCTACCGGCAGTTCGTTGACCGGATCGCCGACGTCAAGCCGCTCTCGCCCGCCGAACGCCGCGCCATCCTGGAGTTCCTCGAATCCGGCGTCGACCTGGACGACGTGCTCCGCCGCGGGGTGCGGTTGCTGGCCCAGCTGACCCGGCAGGTCGCGGTCGTGCAGTACCCGACAATCTCGTCGTCCTCTGTCCGCCACCTCGAGGTGGTCGCGTTGACCCCGGCCCGGCTGCTGCTGGTGCTCATCACCGACTCCGGTCGCGTCGACCAGCGCATCGTCGAACTGGGCGACGTGATCGACGACGAGAACCTGGCCCGGCTGCGGAACCTGCTCGGTGGCGCGCTGGAGGGCAAGCGCCTGGCCGCAGCGTCGATCGCCGTCTCGGAGCTGGCCGCCGACGCCCCTGACCACCTGCGCGACGCCGTGGTCCGATCCGCGACGGTGCTGATCGAGACCCTCGTCGAGCACCCCGAGGAGCGGCTGGTGCTGGGCGGCACGGCGAACCTGACCCGCAACGCGGCGGACTTCACCGGGTTCCCCGGCTCGCTGCGATCCGTCCTCGAGGCCCTCGAGGAGCAGGTCATCGTGCTCAAGCTGCTCGCCGCCACCGGCGACGCGGGCAAGGTGACCGTCCGGATCGGAGAAGAGACCCAGATGGAGCAGATCCGCGGGACCTCGGTGATCACCACCGGCTACGGCGCGGGCGGCAATGTCTTCGGCGGCATGGGGGTGCTCGGCCCCACCCGGATGGACTACCCGGGAACAATCGCATCGGTCGCCGCCGTTGCGAGGTATATCGGCGAGGTTCTCGCCGAGCGCTGACGCGTGTGCGCGGGCTGCCGCGAGCATGACTTTCACTGACAGCTGGAACTGATCGACAACGAGGACGAGAGACTTAACGTGGCACGGGATTACTACGGACTTCTGGGCGTCAGCACGAAGGCGACCGATCAGGAGATCAAGCGGGCGTACCGCAAGCTCGCCAGGGAGCTGCATCCCGACGTCAACCCCGACGAGGCGGCGCAGGCCCGGTTCAAGGACATCTCGACGGCATACGAGGTGCTCTCCGATCCCGAGAAGCGGCGAATCGTCGACCTCGGCGGCGACCCGCTGTCGCAGGGCGGCGGGGGCGGCGGCGCCGGATTCGGTGGTGCCGGCTTCGGCGGCGGACTCGGCGACGTGTTCGAGGCGTTCTTCGGCGGCGGCGGCCAGACCAGCCGTGGACCGCGCGGCCGCGTGCAGCCCGGCGCGGATTCGCTGCTGCGGACCAAGCTGACCCTCGAGGAGTGCGCCACCGGCGTCACCAAGCACATCACCGTGGACACCGCGATCCTCTGCGACGCGTGCACCGGTGCAGGCACCAACGGCGACTCCAAGCCCGTGACCTGTGAGACCTGCCGCGGTGCGGGCGAGGTGCAGTCCGTCCAGCGCTCGTTCCTCGGCCAGGTGATGACCTCCCGTCCGTGCCCGACCTGTCGCGGCGCCGGCGAGACCATCCCGGACCCCTGCCACAAGTGCGGCGGCGACGGCCGGGTGCGTGCCCGCCGTGACATCGCGGTGAAGGTCCCGGTCGGCGTGAGCGGCGGCATGCGGATCCGACTGGCCGCGCAGGGCGAGGTCGGCCCCGGCGGCGGCCACGCGGGCGACCTGTACGTCGAGATCATCGAGCAGCAGCACGACGTGTTCGTCCGTGACGGCGACGACCTGCACTGCACCGTCCGCGTCCCGATGGTCGATGCGGCGCTCGGCACCACCGTCACCGTCAACACGATCATCGACGGCCCGACGGAGATCACCATCCCCGCGGGCACCCAGCCGGGCAAGGTCGAGTCGGTCCGCGGGCACGGCATGCCGAAGCTGCGTTCCGGGGTGCGGGGCGACCTGCACGCGCACCTGGAGGTCGTGGTCCCCGCGCGCCTCGACGGCAAGCAGACCGCGGCGCTCAACGCGTTCAAGGACCTGCGCGACAAGGACCAGGCCGAGGTCGTCACCACCGCCTCGCAGCACAACGGCGGACTGTTCTCCCGCCTGCGCGACGCGTTCAGCGGTCGCTGACGGGTCGGGCGAACGAACATGGCCGCGACGGTGTTCTATCTGGACCCGCTGCCCGAGGTCGGCGCGGTCGCCGTGCTCGACGGCAAGGAGGGCAGACACGCCGCCACGGTGCGCCGGATCCGGGTCGGTGAGCGGCTGGTGCTCTCCGACGGCCGGGGTGCCGTCGCGGACGCGGTGGTCGTCGAGGTCGGCAAGGACCGCCTCGACCTGGAGGTCACCGCCCGCGCCACCGTCCCGGCGGCCGCCCCTGCGGTGACGTTGGTGCAGGCGCTGCCGAAGGCGGAGCGCTCCGAGCTGGCGGTCGAGCTGGCCACCGAGGCGGGCATCGACGCGATCGTGCCCTGGCAGTCCGCGCGGTGCGTGGCCCGCTGGGAGGGCCCGAAGGCCGACAAGGGCGTCGCGAAATGGCGCGCGGTGGCGGCGGCCGCCGCGAAACAGTCACGGCGAGCACATATTCCGGAGGTGCTCGACCTGCACCGCACGCCCGCGGTCGTCGAGCGGGTGGCGGCCGCGGTGGCCGGTGGCGCCGTGGTCGCGGTGCTGCACGAGTCGGCCACGACGGCGCTGGCGGAGCTGCCGCTGGCCGCGGCGGCCGAGATGCTGCTGGTGGTCGGGCCCGAGGGCGGCCTGGACGACGCGGAGGTCGACCTGCTGACCGCGGCGGGGGCGGTCGCGGTGCGCCTGGGCCCGACGGTGCTGCGGACCTCCACGGCGGCCGCGGTGGCGCTCGGCGCGATCGGCGTGCTCACCGACCGCTGGTCCGCGCGGCCCCTCCAGTAGTCGCCGTGCCCCGCCAACGCGTCGACTACGGACCCGAGCCGCAGCAGTTCGGGCACCTGTACCTGCCCGCCGCCCCGGTCGCCGAGCCGGTGCCGGTGCCGGTGCCGGTGGTGATGCTCGTGCACGGCGGCTATTGGAGCGCCGACTTCCACCTGAACCTGGCGACCGCCCTCGCCATCGAGCTGGCCCGGCGCGGGGTGGCGTCGTGGAACGTCGAGTACCGCCGGGTCGGTGCGGGTGGCGGCTGGGAACAGACCAGTGCCGACATCGAGGCCGCGCTGGCCGCGGTTGGCGGCATGCTGCCCGCCCTCTCGCCGATCCCGCTCGATCTGGAGAACGTCCGGATCGTCGGTCACTCCGCTGGCGCGCAGCTGGCGTTGTGGGTTGCCGGGCAACGGGATTCCCCGGTTCGCCCCGAGCGGGTCGTCACGCAGGCGGGCGCGATGGACCTGGCCGCGCGCGCGGCCGGTCGCACCGCGGGCGCCGCGCTGCAGGCGTTCTTCGGCGCCCGGTACGACGACGCGCCGCAGCTCTACCGCGACGCCTCGCCCGTGTACCGGGTCCCGATCGGGGTCCCGGTGGTCTGCATCCACGGCGCGGAGGACATCCAGGTGCCGGCCGCCGCCAGCCGCGCGTACCGGGACGCCGCCCAGGCGGCCGGGGACACGGTGGCGTTCTGGGAGGTGCCGGGTGAGGGCCACAACGACTTCCTCGCCCGCGGTTCCAGGAGCTGGGACCTGACCCTGCGCGCCCTGCTCGACGACGACCCCTGGGCGACGCACCCGGTGTGACCTAGGCTCCCGGCCAGCCGCCCCCCGGCGCCGGCGCGGCGGTGCTGACCACGGTGCCGTCCCACGCCGTGTGGTCCATGAAGCGCTCGGCTCCCGGCCACTGCGCGGCGACGACGAAGAGGGTGTCGCCGTCCGCCCCGCCGAGCGCGCAGGCGAACGCGCCGCGGTCGAGTTGCACCCGGTCGAGGACCTGACCGCCCTCCGCGACGCGCACGCAGCACCGGTCGCCGACGTCGGCGTACCAGGCGGCGCCCTCGGCGTCGAGGCAGATGCCGTCGGGTGAGTGGTCGCCGACGCCGGCCCAGACGCGCCGGTTCGACAGCGAACCGTCGGTCGCGATGTCGAAGGCGGTGAGCCGGTGACGGTAGGACTCGGCGACGATCAGCGTGGCGTTGTCGGCGGTGACCGCCATGCCGTTCGGGAAGTCCAGGTCCTCGGCGACCACGCGCGCCCGCCCATCCCCGGTGACCAGTGCGACGAATCCGGGTGCGCTCTCGGCTGCGGGCGGCCCGGCGGCGAAATCGAAGTTGACGTTGTTGACGTAGGTGTTGCCCCTGCCGTCGACGACGATGTCGTTGCTGCCGTAGGGCGAGAGCGCCGACAGGTCCGCGTAGCGCGTGAGGGTCCGGTCCCGCGACAGGCGGAGCAGCGCCCGCTCGGGGCCGGAGGCGAGCACTGGTGTCCCGTCGGGCAGGAAGTCGAAGCACAGCGGCAACGACCGATGTTCGACCACGGCCTCGATCCGGCCGTCCGGGTCGATCGCGTGGATCACCCCGGCCGTCCAGTCCGCGACCCACAGCCGTCCGTCGTGCCAGCGTGGGGATTCCAGCTGGCCGAAACCGCTCGCCACTGTCTGCATCACTCGCATGATCCGCCTCCCGTTGTGTCCCTGGGGAGGTAGACCCCCGGGCCGGGCGAAACTCATCGGTCCGAGGCCGCCGGGGTCTCCGGCTACGGTCGGTCGGTCGACCGGCCGGGCAGGATCACCGCCACCAGCACCGCGCCGACAGCGAGCGCGAGCCCGCCGGCCAGGCTCGCGCTCGCAATCGCGTCCGCGAACGAGGTGGAGGCAGCCTCGAGGAGCGGCTGGGCGTACGAGACAGACAGCGGATTGCCCGCCAGCTCCTGCGCGACCAGCGCCGCGCCGCCGACCGACTCCCGCGAGACCTCCATCGCATAGTCGGCCTGGGCGGCGAGATCCCCGCCGAGCTGGGGGAGCGGCGCGCCGTCGATGAAGCCGGCGATCGAGTCCTTGTAGCTCGCCGCCAGAATGGAACCGAGGATGGCGATGCCAAGCGATCCGCCCAGCTCGATCGCGGTGTCGTTGAGGCCGCCCGCGGCGCCGAGGTCGCTGTCGGGGAAGCTGCCCATGATCGCGTCGGTGGCGGGCGGCTCGCTCAGGCCGATGCCGACTCCGAGCAGGACCAGCGGCACCAGGAAGTCGAGGTAGCCCGAGCCGCCGTCGACCCGCGTCAGCAGCAGCACGCCAGCCGCCGCGAGGACCATGCCCGCCACGATCGCGCTGCGCACGCCGATGCGCGGGGTGATCCGGCCGCTGACCACCGCACCCGCGGTCACCGCCGCGGCGAGGGGCAGCAACCGGACGCCGGTCTCGAGCGGGCCGTAGCCGAGCACGAACTGGAACTCCTGGGCGATGAAGTAGATGGCGCCGAACGCGGACAGGAACAGCAGCAGCACCGCGAGGGTCGAGCCGCCGACGCTGCGCTCGCCGAGCTTGCGCACGTTCAGCAGCGGCTGCGGGTGCCGCAGCTCCCAGGCGACGAACGCCGCGAGCCCGACCAGCGCGATGGCGGCGCCGACGAGCGGGCCTGCGCCCCAACCGAAGTGGAAGCCGTTGATGATCGCGTAGACGAGCGCCCCGATCGCGACGACCGACAGCAGGCCGCCGATCCAGTCGATGCGGCCCAGGCCCTCGGCGCGCGACGGCGGCACGAGGGCGAGTGCGGCGACGGCCGCGACCGCGGCGATGGGGACGTTGATCAGGAAGGTCGCGTTCCAGGAGTGGCTCTCGAGGATCCAGCCCGCCAGCAGCGGCCCGAACGCGATGGCCAGCCCGGAGGTGGCCGCCCAGGCGGCGATCGCGCGGGAGCGCTCCGACTTGGGGAAGGTCGCGACCAGCAGCGAGAGCGTCGCGGGCATGATGATCGCCGCGCCGACGCCCATGGTCATCCGGGCCGCGATCACCGCGGTTGTGGTGTCCGCGAGGCTGCCGAACACCGCGCCGCCGCCGAACACCAGCAGGCCGGTCAGCAGCGCGCCGCGGCGGCTGTACTTGTCGCCGATCACGCCTGCCAGCAGCATCAGCGCCGCGTAGGGCACGGTGTAACCGTCGATGACCCACTGCAGCTGCGCGCTGGTCAGGCCGAGGTCCCGGGTCATGTCCGGCGCCGCCACGATGAGCGCGGTGTTCGCCATCACCACGATCAGCAGGCTCAGGCACAGCACGCCGAGCGCGGCCCAGCGCCAGCGGTAGGGCTGTTCCATCCGGGAGACCGGCTTGGTCGCGAGTGTTGTCATCGTCGGCGCTCCATTCGGCGGCGGCGGTCCGGCGTCCGGACCTATCTGCACATTGATGTGCAAGTTAATAGCTTGCACACTGCTGTGCAACTATGCTTGACGCAGATCACATCGGGCGGCGAGAGGTGGATGCGACGGTGGCGGAGCCGGTGAGGCGTCGACGCAGCGAGGCGCGGGCCAATCGGACGCGCATCATCGACGCCGCGATCGGCGCCTTTGCCGCCGACCCGGACGCGAGCATGGACGACGTCGCGCGTGCGGCGGGCGTGGTCCGCCGCACGGTCTACGCGCATTTCCCCAGCAGGGAGGCGCTCGTCGAGGGCATCGCGGACGAGGCCTCGGCCGAGCTGGTCGCGTCGTTCGGCGCGGACGTTCCGGTGCCGGAACGACCCGACCTGGCGCTCGCCGTCCTCGCCCTGCTGACCTGGCCGGTCGGCGACCGGTTCCGGATGCTGCTGACCTTCGCGCGCAAGGAACTCGGCGAGCAGCGCATCCTCGACCTGATGGAACCGGCGCGGGCGCCTGCCATCGCCATGGTCGAGCAGGGCCAGCGCGAGGGGACCTTCTCGTCGTACCTGCCCGCCGGGCTCCTGGTGGCGATGACCGAGGCCGTCACGATGACCCTGCTCGATCAGGTCAACAAGGGTGGCGTCACCGATTCCGGCGAGTCGTTCGGAGTCGTCTCACTGGTGCTGCTCGGGGTCGCGCCCGATCGTGCGGCGGAGGTCGTCGACGAGGCACGGGCGTGGATCCGGGACGCCGAGGGCGCGCAGGTGCCCGCGGCTGGCCCTGACCGGCGGTAATCGTGTGGGCGGCGCGAACGACCCGCGATAGACTGCGAGGTATCAGGGCGGCCAAGTCCGTCGGGACACGGAACCAGGAAAGCAGGCCATAGCTACCACGTGAGTGCAGACAGCGACATGGGCGATCAGTCGGACGACGCAGGGGGACGCGCTTCGCGCGCAGGGGCGAAGGCCAACGGCAGCCAGGACCGCCCAGCGCAGCGCACGGTGCGGTCGAGCATGGAGGTCTCACCTGACGCGGTGCTCCCGCTGCTCGGTTCCTCGGATCAGAACCTCAAGGAACTCGAACGCGCCCTCGACGCAGACATTCACGTTCGTGGCAACGCGATCACCCTCACCGGCAGGGCCGCGGACGTCGCGCTGGCCGAGCGGGTGATCGGTGAGCTGATCGCCGTCGTCGCAGGCGGCAACACCCTGACCCCCGATGCGGTGCGGCGCAGCGTCGCGATGCTCACCGAGGGCGTCGCCGAATCGCCCGCGGAGGTCCTGAGCCTGGACATCCTGTCCCGGCGCGGCAAGACCATCCGGCCCAAGACGGTCAACCAGAAGCGATACGTCGACGCGATCGACGCGAACACCATCGTCTTCGGCATCGGCCCCGCCGGCACCGGCAAGACCTACCTCGCCATGGCCAAGGCCGTGCAGGCGCTGCAGAGCAAGAACGTCAGCCGGATCATCCTGACCCGACCCGCGGTCGAGGCGGGCGAGCGGCTCGGGTTCCTGCCCGGCACCCTGCACGAGAAGATCGACCCGTACCTGCGGCCGCTGCACGACGCGCTGCACGACATGATGGACCCCGAGGCCATCCCGAAGCTCATGCAGGCGGGGGTCATCGAGGTCGCCCCGCTCGCCTACATGCGTGGCCGCACCCTCAACGACGCGTTCATCATCCTGGACGAGGCGCAGAACACCACGGCCGAGCAGATGAAGATGTTCCTGACCCGGCTCGGGTTCGGTTCCAAGATCGTGGTGACCGGCGACGTGACCCAGGTGGACCTGCCCGGCGGCGCCCGGTCCGGACTGCGGGCTGCCTCGGAGATCCTGACCGACATCGACGACATCCACTTCGCCGAGCTCACCAGCGCGGACGTGGTGCGGCACCGCCTGGTCTCCGACATCGTCGACGCCTACGAGCGTTTCGAGACCGAGCGGATCGACGAGGTCAAGCTCGGCAACCGCTCGCAGCGCCGGGCGGCGCAGGCCCGCCCGTCGCGACGCTGACGCTCGCCCAGCCCACGTGACCACACCGCCCCCGCCCATCACCGCCGCAGGCGGCCCCGAGGAGAACGACTGTCATGAGCATTGAGGTATCCAACGAGTCCGGGATCGACGTCTCCGAGGGCGAGCTGATCAGCGTCGCGCGGTTCGTCATCGGCCGGATGGACGTGCACCCGGCGGCCGAGCTGTCGATGGTGCTCGTCGACCTCGACACGATGGCCGACCTGCACATGCGGTGGATGGACCTGCCCGGTCCGACGGACGTGATGTCCTTCCCGATGGACGAGCTCGAGCCCGGCGGTCGGCCCGACGCCCCCGAACCCGGACCGGCGATGCTCGGCGACATCGTGCTGTGCCCTGCCTTCGCCGCCGACCAGGCAGCCAAGGCGGGCCATTCCACCGCGCACGAGCTGGCGCTGCTGACCGTGCACGGTGTCCTGCACCTGCTCGGCTACGACCACGCCGAGCCGGAGGAGGAGAAGGAGATGTTCGCGCTGCAGAACAGCCTGCTCGCCGACTGGTACGACGAGCTGCGCCTGGCCGAGCGGGAGGCGGAACTGGCCGCCCGTGACAGCAGGCTGCTGGGCAAGACCGGGTTTGTCGACGGCCCCGAGCAGTGAGTGATGAGCTAGTCCAGATCCTGCTCGCCGCGATCCTGGTACCGCTCGGCGGGCTGTTCGCCGCCATCGACTCCGCACTCAACACGATCTCCCGGGCCAGGGTCGAGGACCTGGCCAAGGATGCGCGTCCGGGTGCGCAGCGCCTGCTGATGGTCGTGGCCGACCGGCCCCGGTACGTCAATCTCATGGTGCTGCTGCGGATCCTGGCCGAGATCACCGCCACGGTCCTGCTCGCCGCCGCGCTCCTGGACATGCTCGAGCGGAGCTGGGCGCTGCTGGTCACCGCGGTCGTGATGGTGCTCATCGACTACGTCGCGATCGGGGTGGGGCCGCGGACGATCGGCCGCCAGCACGCGTACTCCATCACGCTCGCCGCGGCGCTGCCGCTGCAGGTGATCGGCGTCCTGTTCTCCCCGATCAGCCGACTGCTCATCCTGGTCGGCAACGCGCTCACCCCAGGTCGGGGTTTCCGCAACGGCCCCTTCGCCTCCGAGATCGAGCTGCGTGAGCTGGTCGACATGGCGCAGGAGCGCGGGGTGGTGGCCGACGAGGAACGCCGGATGATCCAGTCCGTGTTCGAGCTCGGCGACACCCCCGCCCGCGAGGTGATGGTCCCGCGCACCGAGATGGTGTGGATCGAGGCGACCAAGTCCGCGGGTCAGGCGACCTCGCTTGCCGTCCGCAGCGGGCACTCCCGGATCCCGGTGATCGGCGAGAACGTCGACGACATCCTCGGCGTCGTGTACCTCAAGGACCTGGTCCAGAAGACGTACCACTCGACCGACGGCGGCCGGGGCGTCACCGTCGGGGAGGTGATGCGCCCGCCGGTGTTCGTGCCCGACTCCAAGCCGCTCGACAGCCTGCTCGCCGAGATGCAGCGCGACCGCAACCACATGGCGCTGCTGGTCGACGAGTACGGCGGCATCGCCGGGCTCGTCACCATCGAGGACGTCATCGAGGAGATCGTCGGCGAGATCGCCGACGAGTACGACATCGGCGAGATCGCGCCGGTGGAGGACCTGGGCGACGGTCGTTTTCGGCTCTCGGCCCGCCTGCCGATCGAGGACCTCGCCGAGCTGTTCGAGATGGAGATCGACAACGACGAGGTGGAGACGGTCGGCGGGCTGCTCGGCTACGCGCTCGGCCGGGTCCCGCTGCCGGGCTCGGAGGTCACCACCGACGGCCTGATGCTGCGTGCCGAGGGCGGCAGCGACGTCCGAGGCCGGGTCCGGATCAGTACTGTTCTTGCATGGAGAGCGCCCGAACCGGACGCCGACTCGGTCGGCGATGACGAGGGAGACGAGGGCCGACATGACTGAGCATCTCGACGAGGAGGACGCCAAGCTGGTGGTCCTCGCCCGCGGGGCGATGGGCCGAACCGGCGGCGCACAGGGCGCGGCGGTCCGGGACCTCGACGGTCGCACCTACGCCGCAGGCCCGGTCTCGCTCGACGCCCTGACCCTCACCGCATTGCAGGCCGCGATCGCCGCGGCCCTCTCGAGCGGGGCGGAGGGTTTCGAGGCCGCCGCGGTGGTGGGCGACCTGCCCGGCAGCGCCGCAGACATCGTCACCGCCGTCCGGGACAACGAGCCCGGGGTGCTCGCACTGACCGAGGTCACCGCCTCCGCCAAACTGATCGCCGCCCGAGCCGACGGCTCGGACCCCTATGTCATGGGCTGGGAGCCCTACCGACCCATTTCTGGAGATGCCCATGAGCACTGAGACCGAATTCCGTTCCGGCTTCGTCTGTTTCGTCGGACGGCCGAACACCGGCAAGTCGACGCTGACCAACGCGCTGGTCGGCAGCAAGATCGCGATCACCTCGTCGCGGCCGCAGACCACCCGGCACACCATCCGCGGCATCGTGCACCGCCCGCACGCCCAACTGATCCTGGTCGACACCCCCGGGCTGCACCGGCCCCGGACGCTGCTCGGTCAGCGACTGAACGACCTGGTGCGCGACACCTACTCCGAGGTCGATGCCATCGGTCTGTGCATCCCCGCGGACGAGAAGATCGGCCCCGGCGACCGCTGGATCCTCGAGCAGGTCCGCCAGATGGCGCCGAAGACCAAGCTGATCGGCATCGTCACCAAGATCGACAAGGTCAGCAAGCAGAAGGTCGCCGAGCAACTGGTGGCGCTGTCGAAGCTGCTCGGCCCCGAGACCGAGGTGATCCCGGTGTCGGCGGCGTCGGGGGAGCAGGTCGAGATGCTGGTCGATCTGCTGGCGAAGTCGATGGACGAGGGCCCGGCGTTCTACCCGGATGGCGAGATCACGGACGAGCCGGAGGAGACGCTGATGGCCGAGCTCATCCGCGAGGCCGCGCTCGAGGGGCTCGGCGACGAGCTGCCGCACTCGCTGGCCGTGGTGATCGAGGAGGTCATCGAGCGTGAGGGCCGCACCGAGAAGCAGGGCGAGATGCTCGACGTACACGCGCTGCTCTACGTCGAGCGGCCCAGCCAGAAGGGCATCGTGATCGGCAAGGGCGGTGCCCGGCTGCGCGAGGTCGGCACCAAGGCGCGCACCCAGATCGAGAAGTTGCTCGGCACCCGGATCTTCCTGGAGCTGCACGTGAAGGTCGCCAAGGACTGGCAGCGCGACCCGAAGCAGCTCGGGCGCCTGGGGTTCTAGGCGGCTGCGCCGGCCAGTCCCACCAGGCGAGGGCGAGCAGTTGCCGGGTGACAACGGATCCCGTGGAGATGATCGTCCCGGGTCGTAGGCTCGTGCCATGCTGGAGAAGTCCGAGATCCGGTTCCTCCCCCTCGGCGCCCGCCGCGTTGCGTACGAGATTCGCGGGGATGGTCCACCACTCGTGGCTCCGGCGTGGTGGGTGAGTCACCTCGAGCTCGACTGGCAGGGTGTGGGTTTTCGGCGATTCTGGGAGGGAGTCGCAGCTGGCTACACGCTGATCCGCTACGACCGGCTCGGCGTCGGCTTGTCGGACCGCACCTTGCACGATTCGGACCTGAGCCTCGATGGGGAAGTTGCGACGTTGTGCGCGCTTCTGGATGAGCTCGAGCTCGAGCGTGTGTCGCTCATCGGCGGCTCATCTGGGAGCTGCACCGCCATCGCGTTTGCCGCAGCGTTTCCGGAGCGCGTCGAGCACCTGGTGCTGTACGGGTCGTACCCCAACGGTGCGGCGCTGACAACACCGGGCGTGGGGGATGCGATCTTGGCGACGGTGCGCGCGCACTGGGGCCTCGGCTCGCGCCTGCTAGGTGACATCTTCCTCGGTGGCGCCGACCCTGCGGAGCACGAACTCTTTGCGCGGTTGCAGCGGGAGGCGGCGACCGCCGAAACCGCTGCCGCATTGTTGGATCTGGCCTATCACCTCGACGTACGCGCACACCTCCCTCTCGTCCGCCAGCCGGCGTTGGTTGTGCATCGTCGTGGCGACCGCGCGGTACCGTTCCGGCTCGGGCGCGAGGTCGCGGCCGCCATTCCGGGCGCGACCTTCGTCCCGCTGCCGGGAAGCGCGCACTTTCCCTGGCACGATGACACCGATTCCGTGGTCCGCGCGTGCCACCAGACGCTGGCACCGGTGCAGCCGTCGTCGCACCGTGCGAGCGAGCCGGAATCGGTCCTGCTGTCCAGCCGTGAGCGTGAGATCCTCGCCTGCGTCGCTCGCGGTCTCGGCGACCGTGAGATCGCAGAGCAGCTCGTGCTGAGCCCGCATACCGTTCACCGCCACGTTGCGAATATCCGCCGCAAGCTGGGCCGCACCTCACGGACGGCCGCCGTCGCGGAGGCCGCGCGTCTCGGACTCCTGTGAGATGGCCGGAATGGGCCATCTGCAGGAGATGGCCGAACTGAGCGATGTGCGCAACAAGCGGTCGCTCGTACGTTTGACCGCATGACCGAGAACGTAAGCATCGAATCAAGCAACGAACTCCAGGCGAGCCCCCCATCAGCGGCGTGGCTGCGGATCTTCGCGCTGGCGTACGACCCGTTTCTCTGGCTGGGCGAGATCGCAGGCATGCGCCGCCGGCGGAGCTCGCTCCTGGGCGGCGCCCACGGTCGCGTCGTCGAGATCGGCGCCGGGACCGGGCTGAACATCGCGCACTATCCCGACGGGATCGCCGAGCTCGTGCTCGCCGAGCCCGAACCGGGGATGCGCCGAAGACTTGCGCGTCGCCTGCAGCGGCATGCGCCCATCGCGCGGATCGTCGACGCGCCTGCCGAGCGTCTACCGCTCGCCGATGCGTCGGTGGACACCGTCGTCGCGACGCTCGTCCTCTGCACCGTCGACGACCCCGAACTCGCGCTCCGCGAGATCGCGCGCGTGCTCCGCCCGGATGGGCAGTTGTTGTTCATCGAACATGTGCGTGCGAGCTCGCGGTTCCTCGCGGCGTGCCAGGATCTTCTGCTCGATCCGTGGCGACACTTTGCGGGCGGCTGCCGCTGCAACCGCGCGACCGCGGACCTGATGCGCGACAGCGGCTTCACGATCGCAGCCGACGATGCTGTGTGGCGCGGCATGCCGCCGATCGTCCGTCCGCTCGTGTTGGGACGCGCCACCAGGCTCGGCAAGCTGGCGATGGAGTAACACGGTCGATCGGACCGGCCAGTCGACTGCTCCATCTCGGGCGGCCGGTAGCCGGGCCCCGTTCATGGCTGAGCCCCGCCGACCAGCAGCAGGATCGCGGTCGAGACGTCGGTGCCCGCGCCGCCGGTCGCCAGCCGGCGCAGCTGCAGGCCGGTGATGGTCGCGACCAGGGTCGGCGCGATCGCCGCGGCGTCGGGCACGCCAAGCGCCTCGAGGATGGTCACGGTGAGCGTGTCGTAGGCCGCGAAGCAATCGTCGGCTGCCGCTTGCAGCTCCGGGTCGCGGCCGGCCTGGATGTACAGCTCGAACGGCGCCATCCGCTCCGCGTCGAACGCCAGGTCCCGCACCACCTGCTCGGTGAGTGAGGCGGCGTCCTGCACGCTCAAGCCGGTGTCCCGGTACTGCTCGGCCAGGTCGGTCAGCCGGGCGGTCTCGGCGGTGACGAAGCCGAGCAGGGCGTCGCGCAGTAGGTCCGTCTGGCTGGGGAAGTGGTAGGTGATCGAGCCGAGCGAGACCTCGGCCTGCGCCGCGATTCGGCGGTTGGTGACGGCGGCGATGCCGTCGGTGCCGATGATGTGCAGGACCGCGGCGAGGATCCGCTCACGAACCGGGGTCTCGCTCACCGGTCACCACCACTGTTCGGGACGTTCACGGTCCCAACGTAGTTCACGTTCGAGCTGGGCCGCGAGCGAGACCAGCAGCGGTTCGGTGTTGTCGTGACCCATCAGCTGCACGCCGAGCGGCAGGCCGTCCGGGGTGAAGCCTGCGGGCACGTTCACGCTCGGCCAGCCCAGGATGTTCCACGGCCAGGTGTACGGGCAGGCGGCGGTGATCACCTTGTCCGTCTCGAAGTGCCCGATGCCGTCGATCGCGTCCACCGGCGGCGGCGGGGTGGCGGTGGTCGGGGCCAGGATGACGTCGAAGTCGTTGAAGATGGTGCCGATCCGCCTGCGCATGCGCGGCTCGGCGGCGCGCGACGCACGCAACGGCAGGCCCCCCAGTAGCCTGCCGGTGCGCGCGTTGGACAGGGTGCGCGGGTCGAGCAGCGTCGGGTCCGGCACCCGCGAGCGCCACTGCTCCAGCCCTGCCATCGACCGCGGCAGGAAATTCGTGCCCAGCAGCAGCCCGTAGGCGGGGTCCGCGACGGTCACCTCGTGGCCGAGGCGGCGCAGCGCGTGCGCGGTGGCACCGATCGCCTCCTTGACCTCGGGGTGCAGGGTCCTTGGCGTGGCCGTGTAGGGAATCTTCAGCGACAGCGCGATCCGCAGCCGGCCGGGCTCGCGGTCAACGGCATCGCGCACGGTCACCGGCGGGGGCTGGTGCATGTCGCCCTCGTGGCTGCCGGAGACCAGGTCGAGCAGGAGCGCCGCGTCCGCCACCGTGCGGGCGAGCGGCCCCATGACGGTGATGCCGTAGAAGGCCTCGGGCTCGGGCCAGGTGGAGATCCGTCCACGCTGCGGCTTGATGCCGACCAGGTTGGTCCACGACGCCGGGATCCTGACCGAACCCGCGCCGTCCGAGCCGAGCGCGGCCGGTACCAGCCCGGCGGCGACCGCGGCCGCGCTGCCGCCGGAGGACCCGCCGGGGGTCCGCTCGCGCGCCCACGGGTTCCTGGTGTGCCCGAAGCTGCCCCCGGTGAACGGCCACTGGCCGAGCTCGGGGCTGTTGGTCTTGCCGACGATGACGGCGCCCGCGGCGCGCAGTCGCCGCACGACCTCGGAGTCCGCGGTCTTGGCGGGGAACTCGCCCGGGCAGCCGAAGGCCGTCGGTTCGCCGGTGATATCGACGTCGTCCTTGACCGCGATCGGCACGCCGAGCAGCGGCAGGCGCTCGCCCGCGGCCAGCCGACGGTCGGCCTCGGCCGCCTCCGCGAGCGCGGCCTCGCGGCGAACCACCCGGAAGGCGTTGAGGCCAGGCTGGCTGGCGTCGATGGCGTCCAGGCTGCGGCGAACCCGGTCGACGGAGGTGGAGGCGCCGGTCGCCAGGGACTGTGCGGTCTCCTCGAGTCCGAGTTCCCTGGTCTCTTCCATGTGCGTGCTCACTCCGTGCCTCCCGATGACTGTTCGTTCGAACGAACAGTACCTCCGGCCGGTGTCGGCCGCCAGGTTTTCGCGTCAGGATTCGGTGCCGGGTGAGTAGCTTTGGGCCCAGCGCGAACATCGGAGGAGTCATGAGCGGTGACTTGAGGGCCTGGGAACGGCGTGGGCGCCACCTCGAGGTCGACGGGAACCGGATCTTCGTCGTCGAGATAGGGGAGGGCACCGGCGCTCCGCTCGTGATGGTGCACGGGTTTCCCGGCTCGTCGCACGACTTCGCCGAGGTGGCGGAGCGGCTCGGGTCCGGTCGGCGGGTGGTGCTGCTCGACCTGCTGGGGTTCGGGCTGTCCGACAAGCCGACCTCGGCCCGCTACTCGCTGTTCGAGCAGGCGGACCTGGTGGAGGCCGTGCTCGGCCGGTTGGGTATCGGCCGCTGCGTGCTGATCGCCCACGACATGGGGGACACCGTGGTGGCCGAGCTGATGTACCGCCACAATCTCGGTGTCCTCGGGTTCGTTCCCGAGCAGGTCATCCTGACCAACGGCTCGATCTTCATCGACCTCGCGCAGCTGACGTCCGGCCAGCGCGCGATGCTGCGCCTGCCCGCGCGGGCGCTGCCCTTCTCACCCCCGCATTGGCTGCTGGCCCGCGCGATCGACCGCAGCTTCTCGCCGCGCGCGCCCGCTCCGGCCGGCGCCATCGACGCCCTGATCGAGGCCATCGAGCGCAACGGCGGCGGGCGGCTGCTGCCCCGCCAGAACCGCTACATTCTCGAGCGCCGGGCGCATCAGGATCGGTGGACGGCGGGGCTGGTGGAGTACCCGGAGCCGTTGGCGCTGATCTGGGGCGAGTGCGACCCCATCGCCGTCCCCGAGATGCCCGCGCGGTTGCTCGAGCTGCGCCCCGACGCCGCGGTGACCGGGCTACCCGGCATCGGGCACTGGCCGCAGCTCGAGGCGCCGGACCGGCTCGCCGAGCTGATCGGGCAACGCCTGGGCTGACCGGGTGAGCGCGGGCGGTCCGGGATTGTCCCCGCATCGTGGGACACTTTCCTGGTGAGGTTGTACCGGGACCACGCGGTGGTGTTGCGCCAGCACAAGCTGGGCGAGGCCGACCGCATCGTCACCCTGCTGACCCGCCAGCACGGGCTGGTGCGGGCGGTGGCCAAGGGTGTGCGCCGCACCAAGTCCAAGTTCGGTGCCCGGCTGGAGCCGTTCGCGCACATCGACGTGCAGCTCTACCCCGGCCGCAACCTCGACATCGTCACCCAGGTGCAGACCCTGGATGCCTTCGCCGGGGACATCGTCGACGACTACGGCCGGTACACCACCGCCTGCGCGGTGCTCGAGACCGCGGAACGGCTCGCGGGCGAGGAGCGGGCCCCGGCCCTGCGGCTGCACCAGCTCACCGTCGGCGCATTGCGCGCGGTGGGGGAGCAGGCCAGGCCACCCGAGCTGATCCTCGACGCGTTCCTGTTGCGGGCCATGGGTTTCGCCGGCTGGGCGCCCGCGCTGGAGGAGTGCGCGCGGTGCGCAGCACCCGGCCCGCATCGGGCCTTCCACGTGGCCGCGGGCGGGGCGGTCTGCGTGCACTGCCGACCGCCTGGCTCGGCGACACCCTCCCCTGGCGTGCTCGACCTGATGGACGCGCTCGCGCGCGGCGAGTGGGCGAACACCGAGACCGTCACGGCCGCGGTCCGCGCGCAGGCCAGCGGGCTGGTCGCCGCGCACCTGCAGTGGCACCTCGAGCGTCAGCTGCGCACCCTGCCGTTGATCGAGCGCTCACGCCCGCACGCCGCGGCCGAGGTGGATACCGCGGATCCGCGGGCGGTGGCGGGGCCACCCCGTCCGGTCGGGCAGGATGGTGACCGTGATTCGACGACGCGAACCGCAAGCTCCGCCTAACCGCGTGATCCGGCCCCCGGCCCCCCACCCCTCCGGCGCCAGGGCGCCGATCCTGCAGCCCGAGCTGATCCCGCGGCACGTCGCGTTGGTGATGGACGGCAACGGCCGCTGGGCCCAGGAGCGGGGCCTGCCGCGCACCGCGGGTCACGAGCGCGGCGAGGCGGTGCTGATGGACACCCTCGAGGGCTGCATCGAGATCGGCGTGAAGTGGCTCTCGGCGTACGCGTTCTCCACCGAGAACTGGAAGCGCAGTCCCGAGGAGGTGAAGTTCCTGATGGGCTTCAACCGGGACGTGATCCGGCGTCGGCGCGACGAGATGCACGAGATGGGTGTGCGGGTGCGCTGGGCGGGGCGCAGGCCGAGGCTGTGGGCCAGCGTCATCAAGGAGCTCGAGGTCGCCGAGGAGCTGACCAAGCACAACACCACGATGACCCTGACGATGTGCGTGAACTACGGCGGCCGCGCCGAGATCGCCGACGCGGCACGGGAGATCGCGCGTCGGGTGGCGGCGGGCGAGCTGAACCCGGAGAAGGTGACCGAGGCGACCGTCGCGAAGTATCTCGACGAGCCCGACATGCCGGACGTGGACCTGTTCCTGCGACCTTCGGGTGAGCTGCGCACGTCGAACTTCCTGATCTGGCAGTCCGCCTATGCGGAGATGGTGTTCCAGGAGAAGCTGTTTCCGGACTTCGACCGCCGCGACCTGTGGGCCGCGTGCGTCGAGTATGCGTCGCGCGACCGAAGGTTCGGAGGAGTGAAGTGACGGACGCCGGGACCGCCGAGCAGCTGCAGGTCCGCGCCCGTGACGCGCTCGCGCATTTCGTGGAGGTGCGCGAATCCGACGACGGGTCATTGGGTTTCGAGTACGCGGGGGCGCTGTGCTCGCTGCGGGCGGTGAACCTCGCGCCCGGGCTCGACGTGCTGTCGGTGACCGCCGTGCTGGCCTGGGACCGTCCGGTCAAGCCCGCGCTGCACAAGAAGGTCGCCGAGAAGAACTCGATGATGCAGTTCGGGTCGATCACAGTGATCACCCGCGGCAAGCTGGCCGACGTGATCCTGCGCTACACCTTCCCGGCCGCCGGGCTCGAGGACGAGGCGCTCACCACGATGCTGCTGCTGGTGCTCTCGGGCGCGGATCAGGGTCGGCAGGGGTTGCTGCCCTAGCCGCCGCGCTCAGGTGCGCGATCGGGATCCACTCGTCACCGATGTGCGCGCTTGGATTCACGGGCCGCGTTCTTGGCGGAGCGTGCGATGCTCTTGAGTTCGTCACGGGTGAAACCGAGATGGCGGGCGGAGCGCATCCAGGTGTAGAGGTCCGAAGCCGCCCGATGCTGGCCGAGCCGCGAGTAGCAGGCCGCCAGGTCGAAGGCGGACTTGCGGGCTCGCTCGGCGACCTCGGGATCGGGGAAGGCACCCGCGATGTCCAGGATCATCCGGTGGGCGTTGCTCGTCTCGTGCAGGCGGCCGAGACCGGTCAGGAGTAGCGCCTTGTTGCGCAGTGTCTTGACACGGCGGAGCCGGCGTTCCGCGGAGTCGACGGACAGGTCGTGGACTGCGAGGACGTGGTCGTAGGCGGTGATCGCGGCGACCGGGTCGCCCAGATCGTCGATCAGAACGGCGCGGTTGTAGGCGGCCACTTCGCGGGCGCTCACGATGTCGCCGTCGGTCGATCCGTCGGCGAGCCGTCCGAGCGCCTCGTAGGCCTCGATCGCGGCACGCTCCTCGCCGAGTCGGGCGAGCGCGATGCCGAGCCTCAGGTGGCCACGCGCGTGTACCCGCCGTGCGCGGGTGTCGAGGCCGGGGCGGCGCAGGGCGGCACCGCGTGCGACGGCGACGAGTTCCTCCCACCGCCCGGCGTCGACCAACAGACCTCCGAGCACGTCCAGCGCCGCGAGCCCGAGCATGACGATGTTCTCGTCGGGGTCCGCACCGGTGTCGGCCGCAACCGCCGCGAGCAGCGTTTCGGCGTCCGCGCGTCGCCCCTCGTCGACCAGTCTGTCGGCCTCGTACAGCCGTTCGCGAAGATCGCGGTAGCGGGCCTCTCCCGCCGAGGCGGGGGCCGCATCGGTGGGGGAGGAGATCGCGAGGATCCGTTGATTCTCGGTCGCGAGGTCGACGGTGTCGCGGGTGTCCGGGTCGCCGCTGTCCGCGTGGTTCGTGACCAGGCCCCGCAGCAGGGTCGCCGCCAACTCGCGTTCGCCTCGTTCTGCCGCGCGTGTCGACTGAGTGAGGCGGCGCCGGGCGTCCAGGCGGCGGATGCGCACGTCTGGATCGGCGGCAAACAGATCCGCAAAGCGGTGCAGCGCATCATCGATCTCGGTCGGATCGAGCCCGGGTGACTGCCACACGGAGAAGAGTGAGTTGGCCGCCCACAGGCGGACGTCGGCGTCGGCGTCGTGGGCCGAGCGATTCACGGTGTCGCGGATGACACCGCGAGATTCGGCCAGTTCGCCTGCTTCCCGCAGGAGGCGTCCCCGCCAGTACATCGATTGGGCGATCGCGGCCGCGACGCCGGGCACGCCGGCGGCCCTGGCGTACCGGTGCGGCACCTGCTTCAGCACCTCGAGGGCATCGCCACGGCGGCCGATGTCGGCGAGTCGAAGCGCTCGGTCGACCATCGCCAGGGCGAGCGGCACAACAAGACGCTCGTCGGTCTCGTGCCCGGGGAATCGCGCTTCGAGCCGTTCGTAGAGCTGCACGGCCATCTCGGGGTCGCCGAGATGCGCGGTCACCTCGGCGAGTCGTGATGCCACGCGCGCCCGTGCCCCCGCCGTGACCGGGCTGGTATCGGTGCCGAACGCGCGGTCGGCGTGGGCGAGGATCTGTCGATCCACCGTCGTCACCGCGCCTGCGTCCTCGGGAACACCCCCGAGCACCCACCACAGGACCGCCTCACGCGCGTCCTCGGCGGCACAGGCGGCATAGCGGTCCACCAGTGCGGTCGAGTGTTCCACGGCGGCAAGGTCGCGCTCGGTGTCGGGAAGCCGCTCCAGCACCTGGTCGAGATGCCGGGCCTGTTCGGCGGCCGCCTCGAAGCCGGGATCGGCGACGGGCACATCGAGAGCACGCAGGCCGTGGGTAATCGCCACCGCCGCAGGCAATCCCCGGCTGATCTCGTCGTCGACCAGGCAGAGCGATGCGGCGTGCAGGAGCGCCCGCGCCGAGGGGAGTGGCTCGGCCTCGGCGATCACGCGGTGCATCAGCGTGATCGCGGACTCCGGGTCATCTCCGATGTCGTAGCGGATCTGTGCCGCCCGATAGAGCGCATTGATGCGCAGATGACGCAACCGCTCGTCGGATTCCGCGGTGAGCGTGAGCGCCAGCGTCTCGAGGCCGACCGCCACCCGATGGCGATCTCGTCCCAGGTGCCGCCGCAGGATCTCGGCGGTGAGCATTGCCTCCGCTCGGGCCTGCCGCACACCGAGCGGTTGATCGTCCCCGATGTGACGTGCTGCGAACGACTCCGCCGCTCGCAGCACATCGACCAGCACGATCGCGTCATCGAGCTCGTGCCGGTGGATCCACTCGATCGCCTCGAGCTCGGCGAGCGCGCGGGCCTCCCGGACGGTGTCGGCATCGAAGCCGTCCGTGAGCTCGGTCATCCTCGCGATGCGTCGCTCGAGGGCATCGCGTGGTTCGGACGGGGCTTCCAATCGGAGGAGCATCCCCGTCGCCTCGGCCACGGCTACTGCGTCCAGGTCCTCGGCGGCACGTCCCTGCGCATCCAGCGCCAGAGCCAGGATCGCGTGCGCCTGCTCCTGATCACCTACCTCGAGCAGCTCGCGCGCACGGCGCACGACATCACGAACCATTCTTCGATCCTTCCCTGGATGTCCCCAAAATCTATATGCCCCAGGAGCGCAGCGGAGTTGTGCGTCGCGAATGTCCGCTGACGCCGGGGCGCCGCTTTCGGGGATCGACGGGCGTAATATCTACGTATGAATGCAGATAATGCATATTGCCGGCGGCGGCTGCAGGACGACCAGGTCGACCTCGTCGTGGAGGTGTTCCGGATGCTGGCTGACGCCACCCGTGTGCACGTGTTGTGGGCCCTGGTCGATCGGGAATGCTCGGTCAACGAGCTGGCGGCGCACGTCGGCAAGCCGGCGCCGTCGGTGTCGCAGCACCTGGCGAAGCTGCGGATGGCGCGGCTGGTGCGGACGCGCCGCGAGGGCACGACGGTGTTCTATCGGCTCGAGAACGACCACGTGCGCCAGCTGGTGACCGACGCGGTGTTCAACGCCGAGCACGCCGGTCCTGGCATACCCGGACATCACCGCACCGACAGCGGGTTGCGGGTCCTGCACGCCGATGCCGCGGGGGAGGCGGCGGTCGGCGAGATCGGCGGCCCAGCATGACGCACGAACACCAGGAGGGTCACGTGCACGCGCACCGTGGCGGCTTTCGCTCCGCCGTGCGGGAGGTGTTCGTCCCGCACCGCCACGACGCGGCCGGCAACGTGGACGACGCGCTCGAATCGAGCGCGATAGGCATCCGGGCGGTCAAGGTCAGCCTGGTCGTGCTGGGTGTCACCGCACTCGTCCAGCTGTCGATCGTCGCGGTCTCGGGGTCGGTGGCGCTGTTGGCCGACACCATCCACAACTTCTCTGACGCGCTGACCGCCGTCCCGCTGTGGATCGCGTTCGCGCTGGGCAGGCGTGCCGCGACCCGCCGCTACACGTACGGGTTCGGCCGCGCCGAGGACCTGGCAGGCCTGTTCGTGCTCGCCATGATCGCGCTGTCCGCGCTGATCGCGGGGTACGAGGCCGTGCGTCGGCTGCTCGATCCGGTGCCGATCGAGCACCTCGCATGGGTGGCTGCGGCCGGGCTGGTCGGATTCATCGGCAACGAGCTCGTCGCGCTCTACCGGATCCGGGTCGGCAGGCAGATCGGATCCGCTGCCCTGGTCGCGGACGGCCTGCATGCACGCACGGACGGATTCACCTCGCTCGCAGTGCTGTTCGGCGCGGGAGGCGTCGCCCTCGGATTCCCGTTGGCCGACCCCATCGTGGGCCTGCTCATCACAGCCGCGATCCTGATCGTGCTCATCAGCGCCGCGCGCGAGGTGTTCGGTCGGTTGATGGACGGGGTCGATCCGGATCTGGTCGATGCCTGCGAGCGTGCGCTCGCCGCCGAGCCGGGGGTGGCGGGGGTCCGGAGCCTGAAGATGCGGTGGATCGGTCACCGGCTACACGCCGACGCCGAACTCGACATCGACGCCGGTACCAGTCTCGAGGACGCGCACCGGATCGCCCATCGAGCCGAACACGCACTCACCCAAGCGGTCCCGAAGGTCTCGACCGCCCTGGTGCACGCCTATCCCGCGCACCCGCTGACGCGGGTGTCCCGAGCGACAGGCGCGGAATCGAGCGGGCGCTAGGCGGAGCAGTTGCGGCAGGTACCGAAGATCTCGACGGTGTGGCTGACGTCGGTGAAGCCGTTCTCGTCGGCGATGGACTGCGACCACTGCTCGACAGTCGGGCCCTCGACCTCGACGGTGAACCCGCACGACCGGCACACCAGGTGGTGGTGATGGCCGGAGGAGCAGCGGCGGTACACCGACTCGCCGGTGTCGGTGCGCAGGACGTCGACGGTGCCGGCGTCGGCGAGGGTCTGCAGCGTCCGGTAGACCGTAGTCAGGCCGATGCCCTCGCCGCGCTTGCGCAGCTCGTCGTGCAGGTCCTGCGCGGAGCGGAACTCGTCGATCTCGTCGAGGAGTGCGGAGATCGCGCTGCGCTGCTTGGTGGCCCGCACGCCGACCACGACGGGGTTACGCCTGTCGTTCTTCTCGGTCACGGTCTCGGTCCTTCCTCGGCGTGGGCGACGGCGTCGATCACGATGTGGGCCAGGTGGTCGTCGACGAGGCGGTAGAACACCTCGCGGCCGTTGCGTTCGCCGCGCACGACGCCCGCCGACTTGAGCACCCGCAGGTGTTGGCTTATCAACGGCTGGGTGACGCCGAGCGCCTCGACGAGTTCGTGCACGCAGCGCTCCGCGTCGCGCAGCTGCAGCACGATCGCGATCCGCACGGGGGCGGCCAGGGCGCGCAGGATGTCGCCCGCCGCGCTCAGCGTGTCCTTGCTCGGCAGGGCGGCCGGCGGCCTGGAGCCGGACGGAACGTGTTCGACGGCGTGGAGATCGTCGGCATCGCTGATGCTCACCCCGCACCCACCTCCTCGTCGGATCCCGCGGCGGGCCCCGCTCGCCTTATTGCAAATCGATTCCATTTTGATATGCATGGATGCGCATGTCAAATGGGGAGATTTCGGTCGGCCCGACGGGGCAGATAGGCTGGGGCGCAGAAAACCGCACGTGACCGCAGCATCTATTACCCAGATGGAGAGCTCCCCAAGTGGCACCCAAGTCCATGATCGAGACCGTCGCCAACCTCGCGAAGCGCAGGGGGCTCGTCTACCCCTGCGGTGAGATCTACGGCGGTACCAAGTCTGCCTGGGACTACGGGCCGCTCGGCGTCGAGCTGAAGGAGAACATCAAGAGGCAGTGGTGGCGCAACATTGTCACCAGCCGCGACGACGTCGTCGGCCTCGACTCCTCGGTGATCCTCCCGCGCGAGGTGTGGGTCGCATCCGGCCACGTCGGGGTCTTCAACGACCCGCTCGTCGAGTGCCTGAACTGCCACAAGCGGCACCGCCAGGATCACCTGCAGGAGGCCTTCGCGGAGAAGAAGGGCCTCGACAATCCGGACGACGTGTCCATGGACCTCATCGTGTGCCCGGACTGCGGCACCGTCGGCCAGTGGACCGAGCCGCGCGACTTCAACATGATGCTCAAGACGCACCTCGGCCCCATCGAGACCGAGGAGGGGCTGCACTACCTGCGGCCCGAGACCGCGCAGGGCATCTTCGTCAACTTCGCCAATGTGCTCACCACCTCGCGCAAAAAGCCGCCGTTCGGTATCGCCCAGATCGGCAAGAGCTTCCGCAACGAGATCACGCCCGGCAACTTCATCTTCCGCACCCGCGAGTTCGAGCAGATGGAGATGGAGTTCTTCGTCAAGCCGGGCGAGGATGCGGAGTGGCACCAGTACTGGATCGACACCCGGCTCGCCTGGTACACCGACCTCGGCATCGACCCGGAGAACCTGCGTCTGTACGAGCACCCGGCCGACAAGCTCTCGCATTACTCGACCCGCACCGTCGACATCGAGTACCGCTTCCGGTTCCAGGGCAGCGAGTGGGGCGAGCTCGAGGGCGTCGCCAACCGCACCGACTTCGATCTCAAGACCCACTCGGAGCACTCGGGCACCGACCTGAACTACTTCGACCAGGCCAGCGGCGAGCGGTACACCCCGTACGTCATCGAGCCGGCAGCAGGCCTGACCCGCTCGCTGATGGCCTTCCTGGTCGACGCCTACTCCGAGGACGAGGCGCCCAACGCCAAGGGCGGCGTCGACAAGCGCACCGTACTGCGCCTTGACCGTCGCCTGGCCCCGGTCAAGGCCGCCGTGCTGCCGCTCAGCCGCAACGCCGACCTCACCCCCAAGGCCAAGGATCTCGCGGCGCTGCTGCGCAAGAACTGGAACGTCGAGTTCGACGATGCAGGCGCCATCGGCCGCCGTTACCGTCGCCAGGACGAGATCGGCACCCCGTTCTGCATCACGGTCGACTTCGACACCCTCGACGACCATGCGGTGACGATCCGCGAGCGCGACACCATGGAGCAGGAGCGGGTCTCGCTCGACAAGGTCGAGGGCTACCTGGCCCAGCGACTGATCGGCGCCTAGTCTTCTTCGGTGACCTAGTTTTCTGATGAAGGGGCTGTCCCCGGCCGAGCGGCCGGGGACAGCCCCTTCGCCGTTCTCGCTGGTCCACGATCGGCCTGCCATAATTTGCCAGGGGTAGTTTCGATCACACGAGACCACGACGGGACGTTCCATGACGACCTCCGTGAAGGGCAGGCTCGGGAACCTGCCGCTGGAATTGACCAGTTTCGTCGGTCGGCGCCGGGAGATCGCCGAGGCGAGGCGGTTGCTGGGTACCTCACGGTTGGTGACGTTGGCCGGCATCGGCGGGGTCGGCAAGACCAGGCTGGCGGTGCGGGTCGCCGCGGACTCGCGGCGGTCGTTCACCGACGGGGTCTGGTTTGTCGCGCTCGGCGACCTGCACGATCCTGCGTTGCTGCCTGAGGCGGTCGCCGCGGCGCTCGGGCTACCGGATCGGCCGGGAAGTTCGGAGTCCCGTCTGCTGGTCCATCATCTGTCCACCCGGCAGACCTTGTTGGTCCTGGACAACTGCGAGCATCTGCTCGGGGCAGTCGCGGATTTCGCGCAGGCACTGCTGCGATCGTGTCCGGAGCTGCGCATCCTGACCACGAGCCGAGAGCTCCTCGGGGTGCACGGAGAGCGGGTGCTGCGGGTGCCGCCGCTGACCGTTCCGGACGCGCAGCGGACCCCGCCGCTCGAGGCCATGCCCCAGTACGAGGCGGTGGCGCTGTTCGTCACGCGGGCCGCCGCCGCCCTGCCCGAGTTCGCGCTCACCGAGACCAATTGCGCTGCGGTGGCCGGGATCTGCAGCAGGGTGGACGGACTTCCGTTGGCCATCGAGCTGGCGGCGGTGCGGCTGCGGATGATGTCTGCCGAGCAGATCCTGCAACGCCTGACCGACCAGTACCAGCTGCTCACCGTTGGTTCCCGATCCGCGCCGACCCGTCTGCAGACGTTGCGGTCGTGTGTGGACTGGAGTTTCGAGTTGTGCACGGCGCGGGAGCGGGAGCTGTGGTCGTGGTTGTCGGTCTTCGTCGGTGGTTTCGAACTCGATGCGGCCGAGGGTATCTGCCCCGAGGAACAATCGTCCGGGGACCTGCTGGACGCGGTGGCGTCGCTGGTGGACAAGTCGATCCTGGTCCGTGAGGAGTGTGGGGACGTCGTGCGCTTCGGCATGGCCGAGACCATCCGCGACTACGGCCGAGAGAAGCTGAGTGAATCCGGCGACTTGTCCCGGGCGCAGCGGCAGCACCTCGGGTGGTACGAACGGCTGGTAGCGCAGGCGGCTACCGAGTGGATCGGCCCCCACCAGACCGATTGGATCGCTCGACTCGACCGGGAACAGTCGAACCTGCGGGAAGCACTGGCATTCAGCATGACCGAGCCGGTGATCGGCACCGATCCAGATGTCAATGTGCGCATCGTCAATGCCCTGTTTCTGTTCTGGACGTGCCGGGGCCTGTTGGCGGAAGCCCGGCATTGGATGGACATTTCCCTGTCGACCTCCGATACCGCGCAGGCGGCGGAACGACTGTCGACCTTGTTCGACGACGGGGTGTTGGCGGGGATGCAGGGTCAACTCGGCGACGCGACGACACGGGCGCAGCAGTGCTGCGCGCTCGCGGAGCAGCTGGGGGACGCGGAGTCGCTCGAGACAGCGAACTACGCCAGGGGTTACCTGGCAATGTTCAGGGGCGACCTCGCCGCGGCATACGAACCATTCCAGGCCGCCCTCGCCAGCGCGGGTGCGCACTTCGCGGCCGGGTCCGGCCCGGGTCGAACCGGGCTCCGAATCGCTCGACAGCTGGGCGCCCTCCTGGGCCTGGCACTCGCGAGCGGGCTTCTGGGGGACGAGGAGACGGCCGTCGCCTGTTACGAGCAGACGCTGGCGATCACCACCCCGCGCGGTGAGTCCTACTTCCGTGCGTACTCGTCATGGGCCCTCGGATTGACGGCGCTACGGACCGGCGACATCGACCGGGCAACAACCATGATGGAACAGGCAATGCGACTGAACCGGCAGGTCAACGACCCGCTCATGACGGGCTGGTGCCTGGAGTCGATGGCCTGGATCGCGATACGCGAAGACAAGCCGACTCGAGCGGCCGTCCTGATGGGCGCCGCCGAGACGCTCTCGCAGAGGGTGGGCACCGCCGCGGTGCCCCTTCCGTACATGCTCGGGAACCACGACGAATGCGTGCAACAGGCCCGTGATGCGCTCGGAAAGCGCTCCTACACTGAGGCATTCCGCACCGGTGCCGCCATGAGCCTCGAAGAATCCGTCGCGTACGCACTCGGGGACCGCCCCGCCGACCAGCCCCGGACGACACCGGTCGCCCCCGTGTTGACCCCGCGAGAAACCGAGGTGGCACAACTGGTCGCGGCAGGCCATCCGAACAAGGTGATCGCCTCGATGCTGGTCCTCTCACCCCGCACCGTCCAGGGCCATGTAGAACACATCCTGGCCAAGCTCGGGTTCACCTCCCGAACTCAGATCGTGGCCTGGGTCGCCGAGAATCACCGGTAGCCCAGGCCCTCGTCACCCGAATGTGGATCAGTTCCGTCGGAGACCACGCAGGCGTGCGGTCCGGGAGGGGGCGTTCCGGACCGCACGCCTGCGGTTCTTCAGCGTCCGGGTTCGGTCGCGTGAGGGGCGCGGCCGAGTGGTCCGGGTGCGTTCTTGGGTGGGGTCAGCCGATGCTGAAGGGCTGGCCCCAGAGGGTGACG